>RFJA01000201.1 GCA_003695065.1 Alphaproteobacteria bacterium | reverse complement strand
TCATAAAGGGGGGCCACTTGGGCCCACAGGCGCTCCACCTCGTCGGCGAATTGCTCGGGCGTCATGTCATAGCCCGAGCGCCACAATGCCCCGAGATCATCAAAACCGATTTGTCGTGCGCCTTCCCGCGTCAACGCCACGAAACGCTGATAAAGCGGCCGGATTTCGGGAGAGACGGTGCGCCAGCCGACCCATGCGGCGAGCAATTCATCCGCATCACGGCTTTCCGCCATGACTCTCGTCAGTTCCTGCAGATCACGGCAACGCCCGTTGTCACAGACCTTTCCCGCCCCGTAGATCGCCTCCATTCGGCTCATGATCGCCGCCAGCTCGGCAACTTTCTCGGGGTCGCGGGGCGCCGGCGAGGACGACATGGTTTTGAGGATTTCAAGCTGCCGGCGGGTATCGGCATCGGTCTCGACATCGTTAAAGCGCGCCGCCTCGCGTACCGCCTCGGCTTCGGCCGCCAGAACCTTTGCGCTGGCCGCGGTCTCTGCTGCGATCGTTTCTTCGGTGATGTTGGTGGCCTTGGCCCATGCCGCCTGTGCTGATTCCATCCACAGCGCTTTCAAACGGGCGCTTGTCTCGGCAACAAACGCCCGCGCCGCCGCAGCCTCTGGGCTAAGCTCCGCGCTTTTCCCGGACCAAGCAGGCAACGCCATACACGCGGCAACAACAAGGATCGACATGCGGATCATGAACACGATTTGGCTCCCGGAATTCAGCTCTCCATCGCAATATCTACCGATCTCCCCGGATCAGGCAAGGTGTTTGCCTGTTCCTTTCCGAACCCCGAACGCGCCGTTACACCGGAAGCGCGCTTCGATTTTCCGCATGTCCTCTACCAAGCAGCCGCGGCTCCTGATATGCTTGGTTGCGGTCAGGTGACGTCGAGCATTCCGTAGGAGACACCAAATGTTCCCATATCGACGGCTAATTGTCCCTTTGATCGTTGGCGGTGGCCTCGCTCTCACAGCCTGTGAAGCCGTCAAGAACGGCAAGCAGTCCTCGCGCCTCGACGACTTCGAGGAAACTGGCGAGGTCCGCAACTGCGTCTCCATCATCCGGATTGACCAGGCCGATGCGATTGACGACCGAACCATTCTGTTCGAGATGAGGGGGAGCGAATACTACGTCAACCGCTTGCCCCATAGTTGTCCGCAACTGGGATTTGAGGAGCGCTTCACCTATGCCACGAGTCTCCATGAACTGTGCAATACCGATATCATTACCGTGATTACCTCGACCGGGCCCGGCGCCAGTTGTGGTCTCGGGCTTTTTGAACGACTGAAGAAAAAAGACGAGGCACAATCCGAATAAACAGACGGATTAAACCGAGCCCCGACGAGGAGAAAATTCTATGCCCCCTGTCATACCACGTAGTCTGGCCGTTGCACTGGGCCCGTGCTGGCTGATCGTCGCGCTCGCATCGGTTTGGCCCACATTGCTTTCTGCAGAACCCACGCTGGTCGCGCGGGTGCTGGACACTTTTCAGGAACCGGGCGCCCTGACCATCGACCCGCTTGATGACAATGATGAAACCATGGCTGCTGTCGCGATCGTGGAAACCGCAATCCGGCAGCGCGGCATCGCCATGCGCGACGATGCCCCCTATATCCTTCAAGTTGAGGTCGACCCGGCCGCCCGCATGCCCTATCTCGATCGCGGAGCGGATCCGGCCGCTGCAGGGTCCTATCATGCAGGACGGCGTGACAATCCGGTCGATGAACTGGCACCATCGCCAGAACTGGCCCCGACCGGACCGGAAGCCAACCGCCCCAATACGCCGGGCCCCGGCCCTCACCTCGCCGTGATCCTGACTCTCTACAAACACCAGCAGCCGCCAGAGTGGGTAGCGCGCGCCGTCGCCCCGCGCGACAACCGGCCGGTCAAGCAGCAAGTGGAAAGTCTCGCCGACCTTGCCATGCGTTACTTTGCCAGGAGCGCTGCCGTTGGCTTTCGCAACGAAAGCGGGGAGTAGGCGACCTCTCCCGCATGATATGGTTTTGTGGAAAGACAAACGCCGCGCCAGCAAAAAGCCGGCCCGGCGCCTGAATGGTATTCAAGGGTGATTCCTGTATAAGGCGCCCGCACGGCGGCCGCAAGAGGCGTGGGCGGCGTTTAATCCTCCAGATTCGAAAAGCTGGCCCGCACCGACCCCAGACCCGATATCCTCAACTCGTACGTGCCCCCAGGCGTGATCGGCTGCATCGGGCCCAACGCACCGGACAGGATGGTGTCGCCCGCCATCAGAGGGCGACCAACCTCCACCATCTTGCGAGCCAGCCAAAGGGTGGCGGTGAGCGGGTTGCCGAGACATGCCGCACCCGCACCGACCGAGATCGGTTCACCCTTGTGCTCGATCACCATACCGCAGGACCACGGGTCGAAGGTGCCGAGCGCCCTGGGTTCGGTACCCAGAACATAAAGACCGGATGAAGCGTTGTCGGCGATGGTATCCATGATCCTGATCTGCCAGTCGGCAATGCGGCTGTCGACGATCTCCAGCGCGACCACCGCATAATCCACGGCGCTCAGGACGTCCGCCATGGTCAGGCCTTCGCGGTTGAGGTCACGACCCAGCACAAAGGCAATCTCGCCTTCGATCTTGGGCTGGATGAGCCGAGACATGGGAATTTCTTCCCCGTCGCCATAGGCCATGTCGGCGAACAGCATGCCATAATCCGGCTGATCGACGCCAAGCTGTTTTTGCACCGCCTTGGCGGTCAGCCCCGTTTTACGGCCCACCAGCCGGCGCCCCTGGGCGACCCAGAAGTCGGTGTTAACATCCTGAATCGCATATCCCGCTTCCAGATCGTCGCCGGGAATATCTGTATTCAAGGGCGCGCAAGGCTTGCCCGTCTCGTGCGCTTCGCGCAGCTTTTTGGCCGCGGCCTCAATGGCCTTCCGGTCAACCTTCGCCATATTTGTCCCCTTTACCCGTTAAAGCTTGACGCAAATGTTGCGGAGTTCCGAGTAGAACTCAAGGCTGTGCACACCGCCTTCACGGCCAATGCCCGACTGCTTGGACCCGCCGAACGGTGTGCGCAGGTCGCGCAGGAACCAGCTATTGATCCAGGTCAGGCCGGACTCGACCCGGGCCGCCGTGCGGTGGGCCTTGGCGAGGTTCTCGGTCCAGATCGCACAAGCAAGACCATATTCGGTGTCATTGGCCCGCTCGATGACTTCGTCTTCGCTGTCGAACGGCGAAATGTGGCAGCATGGACCAAAGATCTCCTCCCGCATGATCGGGCTGTCATCGCCGAGCCCGGTCCAGATGGTGGGTTCGACCCAGGCGCCATTCCTGAGCTCGCCCGGCATGTCGGGAACGCCGCCTCCGGTGACCACCGTTGCGCCGAGTTCGCGCGCCTTTTGATAATAGCCCAGAACCTTCCGCTGGTGCTCCTTGCTGATGAGCGGCCCCATATTGGCTTCCTCATCCTCGGGCCGGCCGAGTTTCAGGCTTTCCGCCCCGGCTTTGAGACGTGCCACGAACTCATCGAAGATGGGCCGCTCCACATACACCCGCTCGGTACCGAGACACACCTGGCCACAATTGGCAAAGACGGAGCGCATGGTGCCCTCGATCGCCTTGTCCAAATCGCAGTCGGCGAAAATGATGGCCGGGTTCTTGCCACCAAGCTCAAAGGACACATCGCGCACCCCATCGGCCGCCGCTTTCATGATCGCCGTACCGGTACGGGTCTCACCGGTGAAGGTGATGGCGTCGACGCCCGGGTGTCGGGTGAGAAATTCACCGGCGCTGTCCGGCCCGAACCCCTGAATGACGTTGTAGACGCCCCTGGGAACTCCGGCCTCGTTCATCACTTCCCCCAAAAGCGCCGCAGTGGTCGGCGTTTCCTCCGAAGGCTTGACCACGACCGTATTGCCGCAGGCAAGCGCCGGCCCCACCTTCCAGGTCATCAGAAGAAGCGGCAGATTCCACGGCGCAATCACCCCGATCACGCCCTTGGGCACGCGGATCGCATAGTTGAGCGCCCCGGCACCGTCCGGCGTGTCCATCCGGAACGATTCCGCCGGAACGTTTTTGATCACGTCGGCAAAGATCTTGAAATTGGCCGCACCGCGGGGAATGTCGATGTGACGGGCGAGACTGCGCGGCTTTCCCGTGTCGCGGCATTCGGCCGCCAGGAATTCCTCGAAACGCGCGTTGATGCCATCGGCGACCCGGTACAGAATTTCGACACGCTCCGCCAATGGCATCCTGCCCCAGGGCCCTTTGAGGGCGGCGCGGGCGGCCTGGACCGCTGCGTCCACTTCGGCTTCCTTGGCTTCGTGCACCAGACCGATCAGCGACCCGTCAACCGGGCTGCGGTTTTCAAATGTGGCCCCCGAGGTGCCCTCGGTATATTCACCGTTGATAAAATGCAGGACGTCGTGCGTCCGTGTTGCCGTTTCCAACATTTCCGTTCACGCGGCTTCCCGCGCGCTCCCTTGGGTTCGCGTAACCTCGTCAAGCCTTGAGTGCATCAAGGCCGGCCCTGGCGCAGGCCTCGTCCTGTTCGGCCTTTCCCCCCGAAACGCCGATTCCTCCGACGCGCTCATCATCATGCATGATCGGCAGACCACCGCCGAACGCGGCCATACGCGAGCGCTGCAGAATGCCGTGGAAAACCACCGGTCCCATGTTGTGTAGGGCCTCTCCGAACGCCGCCGTTGGCGCCCCGAAACTGGCCGCCGTAGCCGCCTTGTCCTCGGCAATCGAAGCGGTATGAAAGGGGGCATCGTTATCCCTCACCAGAGACAAAACCGCGCCGCCGCGATCCACCACCGCGACCGAGATTGAAATTCCGAGGGTGCGCGCGTGTTCGAGCGCTGCCTCGGTCGCCCGGCGCGCTGCATCGGTGGTCACATGTCTGGTCGTCACGGTTAACGCCATAAAAGATCTCCAGCCAGTTCATGCTCCGCGTGCAGTTTCATTGGCCCGACCGGATCGTCAACCAGCCACATGGCCTTTTTTCTCATCATCCGAGAACAAAGACTGCATCGCCCCATCCAGAAGACAGTAGACCGGCGGACGTGGTTGGGGGAGCCTCGCCCGCCGGTCCCGGAGCGCCCTGTCAGGTAACGACGCCCATAAAGCGGTCGTTGAGCACACGCTCGTAGTAGAAGATGGCCTTGCCCACTTCGTCGGCGTCCCAGTTGCGCCGGGGGTTGTCCGGGTAGTAGCTGTAGCCTCCGGCAAAAACCTCGTTGCGGTTACCCGACGGATCGAAGAAATAGATCGTCTTGCCCCGGGTGATGCCATGGCGGGTTGGTCCGATATCAATGGAGATGTTGTAGCGGGTGATGATATCGGCCGCACGCCCCACCTCCGACCAGTCTTCGAGCAGAAAGGATGCATGGTGGAACTTGCCCTTCTCGTCGTGGCGGACAATGGCCAGGTCATGGGCCTTGTTGGAGCAGGTCAGGAACGACGCGATCCGCGTGCCGTCGGGTGCGGTCACTGTTTCCGACACCTCAAAGTCGAGCGCTTCCACAAACACCCGCTCGGTCCCGTCGAGATCGTCACCATAGAGCAAGCAATGGTCAAAGCGTTGCACGCCCATGCCCTTGGGGTCCACCTGCATGACGTCCGGATTGTGGGTCATTGGCGGCAGTGCCGACTGTTCCATCTCGGCGTACAGGTCAAACCGGTGTCCCGTGGGCGCCACGAAACTGATGCGCCGACCGACGCCCGGCTGCTCCCCGGCTTCCACGTGCTCGACCTCCATGCCGACGTCACGCAGCCGTTTTTCAAACAGGTCCAGGTCGTGTTCGGTGCGGACCTTGAAGCCCATACGGTCCATGCCCGGTTGGTCCGCCTCACGCAGAATCACGCTGTGGCGGTCAAACTCATCCATGGCGTGAAGATAGACCCGGCCGTCCTTTTCCCTGCTCACCTCGAACAATCCCAGCCGGTCGCAGTAATGGGTGAGCGCCTCTTTCATATCCAACACCCGAATCTGCACAAATCCGGGCCGCAATACGCCTGTCAATGCCATGTCAAAACCTCCTCACATTGTTTAGGTCACGCGGACCAACTTGCCGATCGCCTGGAGCACCAGCGGGCCATCCGGATAGAGACGGCATGCCAGCGCATAGCCTTCCCTCTCTTCCTGCTCTGTCACCTGGGCGCGACTCATTTTTCCGGTGTGATACCAGCCGTCGAGCACGCGCACCTTGCACACACCGCAGCCACCGCCCCGGCACCCGACGGGAACAACCGCGAGCCCAAGGCGCTCCATGGCCACCAGAACGGACTCGTTGTTCCGGCATTCGAACACCTCATCCAAACCCTCGAACCGGATCCGGTGAGACATCCTTTCAGATCCGCTTGAACAGCGGACTCCGGGCGAGCGCTACCTCCCCATCCGCCTGGGTGACGAACTTTTCGGTGTAGATATCCTTTTCGAAAAGCCGTCCCTTCATCAGCGAGCGGATCGACGCCTCGATCATCGGTGGCGGGCCGCACAAATAGGCCTGATGTCCGGCAAACCGGCCGTCGAAATGACGCTCGGCCACTTCGTTGATGAACCCCCGCGCGCCGGTCCAGCCGTCTGAGTCATCGCCCTCGGACAACGCCGGTACGTAGGTGAAGTTCTCGTGTTTCCGTTCAAGCTCCCGAAACAGATCCTCGAAATAGAGGTCGTCCCGGGTGCGCACCCCGTGGAACAGCGTGATCGGCAGGGCGCAGCCCTCGTCGAGCAGATCCAGCACCATCGACTTGGGGCTGGACAGACCCGAGCCCCCGGCAATGAAGATCATCGGTTTCTCAAAGGACTTGCGCACGAAGAAACGGCCGAACGGTCCGGCAAACCGGAGCTTGTCGCCAACCTTGAGTTTTTCATGCAGGTAGGTGGTCCCGGCTCCGCCTTCGACACGGCGCACATGCAATTCGATTCGGTTGGGCTCGCTCGGTGGATTGGCCAGCGAAAAAGCACGCGGGTGCTCAAGTCCGGGGATTTCGAGGTTGATATACTGGCCAGCCTGGAAGGCGATTCCGTCTCCCGGAAGGTCAAGATAGATGCCCTTGATATCGCCGGTCAGATCGACGATTTCGCTGACCTCGCCTTCAAAATCCCCCACGGGAAGATAGAGCGCATCCTCGTCTTCTTCGATGTCGGCCTCGATGGTGGCGTCGCTCTCGAGGGTGGCACAACAGGCGAGTGTCTTGCCCTCTTCGCGCTCGAAATCCATCAAGGCGAACATGGACGCATCTCCATGATCAACCTCCCCTTCGAGGACGTCGACCTTGCAGGTGCTGCACAGCCCGTGCCCACACTGATAGGGGACGTAGATCCCGTTGCGCAGACAGGCGTCGAGAATGGTCTGGCCATCCTCGACTTCGATGGTCTCACCGATGGGTTCTATGGTGAGCTGATGACTCATCAGTTCGCCGACCCCTTGTATCCGTCGAGGCCCGGTGTCCAGAACCGGACCACGCACTTGTGATCGAACCCGTTCTCTTCGAGCGACCTGTCGAAGTCTGGCGTGAACGGTTCCTGATTGAGCGTCCATTTCACCTTTGACCAGTCCACCTTTTCAAAGTCCGGATGCGCGCCGTAGACGTCGGGAAACACCTTTTCAACCACGTCACCGAACCGCATATCGGGCGGGAACGGGAGTGCCACCGGCGAGCAGAACATCAGGTGTTTTTCCCAGTTCCAGTAGGTGATGATGTTGCCGTGGAAATTCTCGCGCTTGTCCAGCGGCTCGAATTCGTATTTGCCAATCGCTGTTACCGGCATGTTCCCACTCCTAGCTGGCCGCTTTCTTGCGGTCGCTCATCCACTTGTCCCAGAGCTGCTGATCGGGAGATCCGTCGTAGTCGAGGTTATCGGCGCCCTGATTGATGTGATACCAGTCGAGCACCTGGCCGAGCTCGGCCCCGCCGCAGTTGCCCTGGTAGATCTGGTGCACCGGCAACCATGACTGGATGTACTTCTCCGGCTCATAGTCGAAGATGTCCTTGCAGCCGTCGGAGCAGAAGTGATACCGCTCGCCCCTGTACTCCGAAGAGCGGAAGCAGATGGTGGTCGGATCGTCCGGCTCGGTGAACCCCATGGGAATCTGGCAGGTGGTGCATAGCTGCGGCAAGGTGTTGTTATAGAACCGCTTGCCTTCAGCTTTCATCTTGGCCCACTGCTCATAGCGCGGGCGATAGATCTTGTCGAAGGTCTTGGGATATTTCGCCGACAGCCATGCCATTTCGTCCTCATTCGGCAGCCAGGTGTGGAAGGCGGCAGCATGGGTGTAGTTGTAGAAAATACCCCAGGCCTCGTGGCTGATCCGGTCCTTTTCCTTGGCGGCGACTTCATGGTATTTGGGCGGCCGAATGCCATAGCGGCTCAGGTCCTCGAACAGGGCTCCACCGGCCTCCTCGAAATACATCTCCCAGGCTTCCTGCCAGGACATGATGCGCTTGGGCAGCATATAGTCCATCATCATCGCTACCAGCGCCAGCAGGCGGTAGCCGCGCCAGAACCACTTGTCCATCCAGCGCTGGACGATCGGCGTGTTCCCCTCGTCCTGCTCCAGCATAAACTTGATGACCTCAAGGCCGAGGGTCATGTGCCTGGCCTCGTCCGACTGGGCCGAGAAGCCGAAGGTCACCGTCGCCATGTCGCCATTGTAAGCGGCGCCTGACATGAACGGGACGAACAGCAGGTTGGTCAGCACGTATTCGAACGAGAACGAGATCGCGGTCAGAAACTCGAAGGGGCCCGCCGTCATGGCGTCGTCGAAGAACGACTTGGGCACTGACAGGTACCACACCCGGTCATGCATGTGGGTCTTGTCATGGAAGCCATCAAAGTACTTGTTGTAGTGGCTCATGGCATGAACCTGGGTCTGGGCGTGCCGGAGCTCGTCGATGGACTGCATCTGGCAGGCGATACGCGGCCCAACGCCGCGGAAATGCCTGCCAGCATGGGCAAATCCCCGGTGCGCCTGATATTCCAGCGGCGAGACACCGGTCAGAAAGAGCTTGATCGCATTTACATAACGCGCGTCGGTAATGCCCAGATGCCCATTGTTCTGGGCGAAACTGTCGATCACCGCATAGAGCTTGCGCTCCTTTTCTGACTGGTATTTCCAGTAGGCATCCATGGTCAGCCGAAACGGGTCTTCCCAGGCGTCCCAGTCATGGATCTTGATCCCCTCATAGGTGTCATAGGGGAAAACCGTGTCCATGGGCTGGTATGTGGTCTCCCAGCCAAGTCCGCGTGTCATCAGCGCATAGCGCTGCTTTAGTCCAAGTTTCCTTGCCTTTGTCGCTACTGACATTCTTTTGGCCTCCGTCTCTCTAGTTCCGGGCGGGACTACTGCCAGGACAGGGTGAAATACTCATCCTCCTCGTCGACGTTACCCGACAGGCTGATGATCGACAGGTGAAGCTCCTGAACATCCCAGTCGCGCCCCAGTTTCTCCTCGACCGTCGACTGGCGGACCGTCAGTTGACCGGGGCTGTCGATCTTGACCATGGACGGGTAATGGTGAACCACCGCGTCCGGATTATCCTGCTCGATCGCCTCGATGATGGGGCGCGCGTCGTCCGTATTCTGCAGCGTGATGGAAACATTTCTGGTCATGGCCCCTCTCCCCTAAATCTCGAGTCCAATGGAATTGGCGCGCTTCTTCAGGGCCGCTTGGATTGCCGCCATGGCGTCCTCGGCGCCGGCTTCAAGAGCGAAGGCGGCGATCGGGCGGAACGCCTGCATGGCGCGCCCGGCCCACGCGCTGGCCCAGCCAGAAATCAGTTCCCGGTTTTCGGCTGACTCCGCCGCCGCCACCTTGAGCACAGCGTCGACCCAGCGGCAGTGGTCGGCAAACCAGTCGATCATGAACTCGTTGAGCATGGACAGGGCCCCGCCGCCGTGGCGCGCCTCTTGTGCATCGCAATGGTCGTAAATCAACGGATAGACGACTCCGTCCATGGCAAAGTTCTGCGCGACGAAAAGCTCGAACCAGTCGCGCAACACGAAGCTATCTTCGACCATTTTGCGCACGCCTTGCCACATCTCATCGTTGAGCCAGGCCTCCTTGGCTCCCTTGAGTGTGTCACCCGAATTGCCGTCGATCAGAAGGCCGACCCGGCTTAGAATCTGCGCGATACCAAGGCGGTCCATGGCGGCAAAGCTCGCGGCCTGCGTGATCGCGGTACCGTAGCCAAGGTCCGTGATAGCGGTGTTGTTCATGTTGGCGCCCCACTCGTAATGGCGCAGCGGCAACATGTAGCGCCTGAGCTTGTCCACCCAGGCGTCATCCACGCTCTCAAGAAGCCCGCGCTTCTGGACGAAGTCGAAATTCTTCTCCTCGGCTTCCATCATCCTGGCGCGGGCGATGGTATAGGTCGCGTAATAAAGCTGGCGCGGGTCCCTGAGCGCGTACCAGTCGTCCATCCTGATCGCCGTGCGGGAAGGATCATAGAGCAGATACCCGGGATCCCAGGTCGGGCGATAATGGAAGTTTACTGTCGGCTGCATGTCGTAGGTCGCCTCATCATAGCGCGAGGCGGGTCTGTCAGCCCCCTGACGCCGCGCCACATTCGCGTACGTCTGGCGACGGCTTTCGACAACCGAAGTTTTGATATCAAGTGACACGCGCAGTCTCCCTTAAAATCTACCTACACTCACCCGCCCAGTTCCTTGCGGTCGCCAAACCGCCACTTGAGCTGCTGCATCTGGCGCTCGACTTCGGAACTCGACGGCAGAAGCCTGATCCTGTTGTGCTCGCAGAATTCACGGAACGCCGGATAGGGCATGATCAGTTCGACGGTGAGCTGTTCGTCACCCACGGTGAAGTCAAACTCCACATAAGTGGCGCGCCGCACCCCGGTAATCCGGGCCACCCGCTCCCTATCGCCGAATTGATCGCCAGTGGACGGGGTTTGTTCCGCCGTCATCAATGGCCTCCCGTTTGTTCTCCATGGGGCCCACCCAGCCGGACGGTTTTTTTAATGCGCCGGTGGCAAAGCCCTATCGCTAACCAGTTAGCAAGGGGTGTGCCAAATCCGTGCGCCACAACTTTCGTCTTGCAGATAATCGATAAGACTCTGAGTTTATGTTGGTTTTTTCGGCGTGATTGGCTAGGAAACGATCTCACGGCCGGAAATCCGGGACTCCGCCTTTACGCCTGGCCAGGACCGGCAATGATCTTGACGATTTGGTGAAAGCAGCCGCGAATTGACGGCGTGAGAATTTCACCATTTAATCAACCCCAGGAAAGTTTTGGGGGATGGTGGATCGATAGCTGGCGCGGTTGCGATTTGTGGTGAACCACCGTTGCAGGTTGGGATGCGCCGCGGTCACCGGAGCCCCGTATGCCTCGGCCAGGCCGAAACGGGCAAGAAGCGCACAGTCGGCAATGGAAAAATCACCGGCAAAGTAGCTGTCCGGGCCGAGCCAGTCCTCCAGCCGGTCGCACATGGTGCGCCAGCGCTCGACACCCTCCGCAATTCGCGCGGTGTCCCATTCCGCTTCCGGTTTGGAGCGTTTTTCGAAAATAATGTCTCTGAGCGCCGTGCCCACAACGCTATCGGAGTAACTGGCAATGAGGCGCGCGCGCGCCCGCATGACCGGATCAGCGGACAAAAGGGCACCGCCCGTACGATCGTTGATATATTCCAGGGCCACGGAGGATTCCCAGATCACCACATCGGATACCAGGTCAACCAGAACGGGAACCGTTCCTTTCGGACTGAGCCGGATAACGTCAGGGTGTTTTTCCCCCAGCCGGGTGCGGATTTCCTGCGCTTTCAGGCCAAGCTCAGCCATACCGATCCGCAGCTTCCAGCAGAATGGGCAGTCGGGGCGATGGTACAGTTGCAAATCCATGACGCTAGAGGCGGCGCAGCCCCAGTTCGCGCAAATGGTCGCACACGAAGTCGATCCGGTCGTTGCCCCAGAAAATGTCTTGGCCGATGATGAAAGTCGGAACACCGAACGCGCCGCGTTCCTGGGCTTCGGCCCAGTTATCCTCCAAGCGTTGGAGATTGGCTTCGGACTCGATTGCCTTGCTCAATGCGCCGCGCGGCAAGCCAATTTCCTCGCCGACTTCGAGCAGAACCTCCAGGTCGCCAATGTCCTTGCCCTCACCCCATTCCTTGCGCATGACTTCGACAATATAGGGGCGCAGCAGCCCTTCCGATTCAGCCAGGAGCGATCCGGCACCGGCCGGGGTGGGGTCGGTGGTGATCGGCGGGGGGTTGAACGGAATACCCAAGCGGCGGGCGTGCCGTCGGACATCCTGGCGCACGATCGGCATTTTCTTCTTCGCCCGCTCGGGCGCCGAGCGCCCGCCCCAGCCACCCAGCGGCCGCCACACCATCCGCGCATGGTATTGCTCGAAAATCCGGAACATGTTTTTGGAAGCGAGATAGCAGTAGGGGCTGCGGAAGTTGAAATAAACATACACCTCGGCTGCTTCCACCATCGCTTGTCCTCCTGTTGGGGGCTTTATCGACCGTCAGGCTCCATAAAGCCCGAGGGTCGATAAAGCTTACACCTGGCAACGTCTTGAAGATAGAAAAGGGCGGCGGGAGGGACATGCCCTCCCGCCCCAGTCCGGGAAGCCGCCTACCGGCCGGTCGCACGCATGTTCTGCACCGTAAATTTGGTGCGCGGGTTCAGGGCCGGATCGACCTGCCCCTTGAACTGGCCGGTCGTGCAGTGCTGCGACTGGACGTCGATCATGCTGAACGAGTCGTCGATTGACACGCCCGACCCCTTGTTCTTGGGGAGATGATAATCGGGATGGGCCTGGCCAATGGTCCAGCTCTTCCACAAATCACCCTTGCGGTCGTAGATCAGGGTGCGCGGCAGAGTAAAGGTCTCGGCATCCACATAGAAAACGCGCTTGCTGATCGGATGGTCGTCGGAGACCGGGTCGGCCTCCAGGATATAGGCCTTCCTGAGCTGCCAGGTGATGTTGGGGAAACAGCCTCCCTTACCGCCGAATTCCACGAACTGGTAACCGTCGGACTCCTTGTGATCCTCGCTCAGGTCAAGCTCGTTGTGCTTGTAGAACGGGAGCAGCACATGGGTCGTCCCCTTGTAGGTCCAGCTCATGTCGGAAATCCGGCCATTGTAGCCCTCGAAGTCCTCGATCATCAGGTCGGAACCGAGGAACGCGTCGGTCACCTGCCCGGTGGCAAGACGCCGCACCCGGCGCTGGAAGCCAAGATAGAGCCAGGCATCGTCCCGCTCCAGATCGTTTTCATAGCGATAGATCAGAAGCTGGGTGTTCTTCACATCGAACGGCTCCAGCACCTGCACATAGATGGCCCGGAAAATCTCCGACGGATTGTCCGGCAGGTTGGGCTTCGGTTCATGATCGACCCGGTGCATCAGGTTCAGGAAGTGGAAATTGAACTTGATGGTCCGCTCGATCTTGCCGCTCTTCATATCCCGGAATTTCCAGTAGAACGGATAGATGGCGGCATTGTCGCCCCAGTTGTAGCCGTACTTGTAGTTCCAGGCGAGCTTTTCGCCGGCCCGCGGATCGTCAAGCGACGGTTCTTCAGGGAACGGCCGGCCAGCCACGAAGCCTTCAAGCTTTCCAGGTTCGGACCCGAGTTTGGTCTTGCCCAGGTTGTCCCTGGTGGCCTGGATGTAGTTCTGGCTCAGGGTGAACGGCGTTGTCTCCCCGATCTTCAGTTCGACCGAGCCATCCGCGACGAAACTGTAGAGGCCGGGATCAATGATATCCTTGAACTGCTCGGCATTGCTCGCATTGATGACCATGCCGACTTCAAGACCTTCGTAGGTGGGAACGCCATCCTTGTAGGGATAGAAGCTCCGCTCCACGTCTTCGAGCGTGGCGGCAGCTGCGCCGGACATCAGTCCGGTCACGGCAAGAACCGCAGCAGATTTCAGAATGATGGTTTTCATGAGTCTCTTCCTCTCTCTCAGAAGCGGTAGCGCAGGGCGACCTGGATTTCGTCTTCAACCAATGCGGAACCGATCGGACCCGCCCGGAAGCGGCCAAGTGGTTCCAAGCCGGCCAAACCACGCGAGAACGCCACAGCCGGATCACCGGGCAGGCCGGCACCGGTGAACGGCGGGAACGGGTTGCAGGTCCGGCAGTCGTCGAAATTCCGGGCCCCCTTGCCAAATTTGAAGTTGGCCCCCACGACCAGCCGCCAGTTGTCATTGATCAGCCAGTCCACCGACGGCGCGATCACAGCGGCCTTGCCACGGAAATCGTAGGCCGAAATGATTTGCGGGCTGATGGTGTTTTGTTCCCACCATCCCTTGATG
>RFJA01000200.1 GCA_003695065.1 Alphaproteobacteria bacterium | reverse complement strand
TTGCGGGCTGATGGTGTTTTGTTCCCACCATCCCTTGATGAGGAACGTGGCAATCCAGTTGTTCTTCCAGTTGGGAATACCGGCCTTGCTGGTGGTCACCGGTGCGCCTACCTGCTGGAGCAGCGTTTCTTCAAGTTCGTGGTCCAGGATATGCTCGCCGAACAATTGGGCCGACAGCAGGAACGCCTTCTTGTCGTTCAGGAACGGAATGAAGGTGTCACGGTCCCAGCCGATCACGTAACGCAGCACGTCGGACTCGCTGAACAGCTCGGGGCGCAGCGTATTGGGGAATTCCTCGCCCGAGGTATAGGCGACCTCGACCCGGAACACCGACTTGATCGAGTCTAGGTAGAAATCGAGGGAACCGCCGAACAGATTGATCCGCGGGAACTCGATATCAAAAGCGATCAGATAGGGGCGCTGGGCAAAGCCGCAATCGGCGCCCGGCGCACCACAGAACGGGTTGAACGCCGCCGGCCCGGCCGATCCCCCATGCAACGACGGTAGCTGGCTGATGTAATTCAGATAGTTGAGCGAAAATCCGATGCCTTTATAGACGCCCTCGATCTTGGCGCCGATCTGGGTGTTGTCAATCGACCAGTCGGGCAGATTGACATCCCGGATACCAATCACATTGGCCGGGAAGTCGGTGGCAAAGACCCCGCCCGCAAAGTTCGCCACGGTACACCCGTTGTCCCAGCAGTTCTTCATGCCGCGGAAGAAGCTGCCCACATCGAGGATCTGATAGGGCGTTCCGGCCTGACCGAGCCGGGCCGGACGGAATTTGTCAAAGTTCCAGACCACCGAAAAGTTCAGGTCATCGAAGGTTTCGGTTCCGCCGAGACGCCATTCCGCATTGATCATCCACATCGGGATGCGGGTGTCTTCGAGCTCGTCATAGATGTTATGGCGCGAGAAATCGACCGGGTTGATCACGTCGAGCACGCGGAACAGGTCGGTCCGGCCCCACACCACCTGCTGCTTGCCGAAACGGATGCCGATCTCGCCACTACCGCCAACCGGGATACTGGCGTCGATGTAGGCTTCGCGGATGAAGTCCAGGCGGCTATTGAATTCGGGAAAGCGCAGGCCATCGAGCCCTTCATCCATATACCCGTCCAGACAACCGCGCGGGTCTTCGTCACAGGGACGAACCGGCACACCGAAGGCGACCCCGCCCTCAGGGTCATGCAACGGATCCCCGAGGACAATCATGCCGTCGTTGGGGTTGGCGGCAAGGTCAAAACCACCGGCTGGAAGCAAGATACCACCCCCATGCGGAACTGCGCCACCGATGCCCACACTCTCGATCAGGATGGACCCGCCAGCGTCCTTCCCGAAATCATTGTCGTTCAGGTCATAGACCGCGTCGTACGTGCCGCGCAGGATGGTATGGAACGACAGGTGCGAAAAAATGCTGTCGGTCTGAAAGTCCTTGTCGATCTCGAACTGCGCGGTGTTGCGCACCTTGGAGAGCCCGACGTTTTTGCGCACGTGGGTTACATTTTCCAGAAAGCCGTGAATCCTGAGCGATCCATCAGCCGACTCAAACGACATGGCTGGCGACGCGCCGGCCAGGCCCGCGGCCACCAGGGCAAGCGCCCCTACCGTGGTTTTGATATGTGGTCTCATCGTTGTCTCCCTCTCAAAAATCGAGGTCCCCCCGAACGGGGACCGGGCCACCACAAGGCCCTGCTGTTGGCGGATGTATCAGTCCGCCACCAATACGCCCTCCGCTGTCTCGTGGGCCTTGGCAATGAACGCCGGCTTGAACAACGTCACCCAAGCCGGCACCAGAAACAGCGCCGCAACCATGTTGAGCACCAGCATCACAATCAGAAGCAGTGCCGCATCGGCCTGGAACCGCAGATCCGACAGAAAGACCCACATCACCACACCCAGGATGAGTGCGCTTGCCGTCACACAGACCGCAACGCCGGTGGTGCTGATTGCCGCACGCACCGCAGCGCCAAGGTCATGAAGCCTGGCCATTTCCTCGCGAATGCGGTCCATGATGTAGATGGAGTAGTCGATCCCGACCCCGATACCGACCGCGATGATCGGCACCGTATTGATGTTGATGCCGATCCCCTTGAAGCCCATGTAGCCGTAGCTGAGGATCGTCGCGAACGACATTGACAGGAACATCAGCCAGCCAGCGTGGAACGACCAATAGAACAGGGTCACAAAGACAAAGATCAAAGCCAGAACCAGCGGGATCACGATCTTGTTGGTGGTAAAGACCGCTTCGTTGATCGCCGCCGTGACGCCGATGATCCCGCCCGCCAGATGGAAGCTGAGACCCTCCACCTTGTCTCCGTTCTCGGCAATCCAGCTTTTAACCTGATGAATCGCCCGCCGGATCGTCTCGCCCTGATGGTCCTTGTAGTAGAACACCATATTGGCATCGGTCTCTTCCGGATTGAGAAACTCCTTCAGCGCGCCGGGAATTGGGCTGGACGCCATATAGGCGAACAGCAGGCCACCCACATATGGCGCCGAATCCGGAATTTGCGCCCACCGCGGGTCGTTGTTGTGAAGAAGCCGGTTGACCTGCTTCACGAGGTCGGGCAATCCCTTGGCACCACCGAGTTCCGGGTCATAGAGCATGTAGGTCTGGAAGTTCTCCAGCGCATGGATGACTTCAGGGCGTTTGAGACCGCCCTTCTCGTCCGTGCGGGCCACGATGTAGAGCTCCTCCGACCCCGGAAAACTCTCGTTGATCGCCTTGGACGACAGGTTGTAATCGTGGCTGGGATAAAGGAGCGGCGTTCCGGGTTCAGCCTCCCCGATCTGAACATTGGTGCTGAAATAGGACCCCACACCGTAACAAACCAGAGCCGCAGCCAAGACCACCCCGGCGCCCGTCGGCCGGGCGACCAACTCGCCAAGGCGGGGCAGCACTTTCTGCATCAGGCCATGCTTGAGCTCGGCCCGCCTGGGCTGTGGCAGGATCGACAACAGAAGCGGTACCGTCAGCAATACCGTCACGATCACCGACAGCGCCCACAGCGACGCATAATAGGCCAGCTTGGTATTGATCGGGATCGACCCGAGCGAAATCAGCAGCAGACCGACAGCATCCGAAACCACGCCCAAGGACCCGGGGCGGAACAGGCTGTCAAAGGTGCGCCGCGCCGCCTTGGGACCATCCCGAACAATGGAATATTCGCCGTAGTAGCGCTCCACTAGCTGAATCCCGTGGGACATTGCCCGAGCCGAAATCAGGAACGGAATCACCAGGGTGAGCGGGTCGAGGTTGTATCCGAGAAGCGACAGGATACCGAGCCCCCAGATGGAGGACAGGGCAATGCCAGCGAGCGGCAGCAGCACCCCGTAAAGCTTGCGGAAATAAAGAATCAGAAGTCCGATCATCACCACCAGGGTGAACAGGAAAATCTGGACAATCTGGCCGATATAGGTATAGACCCAGCCAACCAGAACGGGCTGCCCGGTGGCATAGATCTTGACCCCATCGCGCGCTTCCGCGGCCCGCACCTGCTGAAGCTGCTCGAACGTTTTCTGATAGTCCAGTGCCCCCTCATTGAGCTGCCCCTTGATCAGCGCCGACTTGAGATCGGGCGAGACCATCAGGCCATAAACGCGCGGGTCGGCCATGACATCCTGCCGGAGCTGCTCAAGCTCCTCGGGCGTCATGTTCTTGTTGCCCGGGTCATAAAACGGCGTCGAAACGATAGCGCCCGTTTCAGACAGCCGCGTCTTGCGCGCGGTTCGGTGGGTCAGGCTCGACACCAGGTTGTGGTTGATGCCGGGCAGGTTGTCGACCGCCTGGGTCAGCCGGTAGATGAGCGCCAGCGTGTCATTGGTGAATATGGTCCCGTCCTCCACCTCGACACCCACAACCACCACGTTTGCCCCGCCGAAGGTGTCGCGGATCTCGTTGTGGAGCTGGATGTAGGGGTGCTCCTGGGGAAGCAGATCGGCAAAGTCCGAAAACATACGCACGCCGGGAACCTGAAGCGCGAAAAACACCGTGATCAGACCAATGATGGTCAGCACCAGTCGCGGATGATCAAACACGCGCTGGTCGAGGCTGCGTAGGGTCGAGAAAAATCTGGACATGTAGTTTTCCTGTCTGCTCGTGCTTGCTCTACCCACCTATTTCGTGCGGCTCGCAACTTTTTCCGAAAACGGGATGGCCTGATCGCGCTGGTCCAGCATGGTCAGCGTGCCGGCACCGCCAGCGACCAGAATTTTCCCCTCTTCAACCGGCAACACCGCACGCAGATATCCGAACTTGCGCTGATCGCGCGGCACCTCCGACCACACGCCGTCGCGGTAAATCAGAAGCGTTGCATGGTCACCGACCGCATAGATCCGCCCATGAGCTTGTGCCAGGCCGTAAAGCGGCACCTCGGTCCCGCTGTCCTGGCGCTGCCAGGACATGCCACTGTCGGCGGTGTGAAGGATCAGCCCGGTCAGCCCGACCACCCAGCCCTCGCGCCGGTTTACGAACAGCGCGTCCTGCGGATAAAAATCGTTGGGAATGACGGCGGGCGAATCCCAGGTCTGACCACCGTCTTCAGTCACGAAGAAGCTGCCAAACTCACCCGTCACGATCCCGTACTGGTCATCCACGAACTGAACCGTGGTCAGCATGGCGTCCTCGCCAAACGACATGTCGTTCCAGGACACGCCCTTGTCTTCGCTCACCAGAAGCGCGGAAAAACCGCCCACCACCCATAACCGACCCTTGGGATCACAGGTTAGCGCCAGAGGCTCATCGACCATGTCTATGGATCGGGGCTGCCATGCCGCTTCGCCGTCGACCGAAACCCACACACGCCGACCAATGTCGAGGACGACGAAACTGCCGTCCGAGCAGGCACTGACATCAATCAGGCCGGGCGCACGCAAAGGCTCTCCGGGAACCTTCAGTTCGGTACGTGACCAGCTTTTGCCATTGTCGGTGGAGCGCAGAATGACACCGCCGGACCCGACCACCAGCATCCTGCCGTCGCTTTGGGCTGCGGCCTGGAACTGATCAAAACGGGCCGTCGGCTTCTGCCGTTCGGCTTCGACCTCTGACAGATCAAGCTTTGCCTCGCACCCCGCGACCAGGAAACCGGCACAAAGAACGAGCGTCATACGCACGCGAACGGCACGCAGACAGAACAGTCGTCTGAGGGCTGCCACGGTACCTCCCTTTCAATGAACCTCTCCCACGCACCCCGCGCCCAGTTCGGCGCTGATGGTGCAGCCTCCTGGAGGTCCGTCCTGCAACCACCGTGCCAACTTGAATGGAACCCGGCGGACCTTTCCCCGTACTCCGGCTCCGCACCCCGGCCAGAACGCCGCCCCTTTCCGCCAGAACCCGTGGAAATTTAACTGATTAAGCCAAGCTTAACGCGCCCCCTTTTGTTGCCCGTCGCCGCGGATCCGCAAAAAATCGCGCGTTGTTCTGCCATGCCTGCCGATTGCGTTGTCGTCGCATAATGAGAAAAAGCAATTTGCGTTTAATGATTTCATCAAGACGAGGCGTTGCGTCATTTGATTTTAGATGATTTCATTAAATTGCTCGGTCGCTATGTAAACGGGACAACCATGGCGCGGGCGCAAGGGGCCGTTCTCGCAAGGAGAAGTTGGACCATGGCTTCGGATGATGTGTTCACGGGTTCGCGGGAAGAACACCGCGAGCTTCTCAAGACCTACAACACGAGCGTCAAAAAGATGCCCGGTTTCGAGGACATATCGGCCCGGCTAAAATTCTCGCCCAGCGACGGGCGCATCTGGCTCGATAACCGCCGGATGATTTTGCTCCATACGGGAGCATTGGGGGCGCTGCGAACCGAGCTCATCGAAACCCTGGGCGTCCGCCGCGCCCGAGCCCTTTTGACAAGAATGGGGTATGCCTCGGGTGCCCAGGACGCCGAACTGGCAGCCAAATTACGGCCACAGGCGAGTTTTTTCGACGTGTTCGCGGTTGGCCCCCAGCTTCACGCGCTCGAAGGCGTTGTGCAGGTGGAACCGGTCCGGCTCGAAGCGGATGTGACGAAGGGACAATATTACGGCGAATTCCTCTGGAAGGATTCGTCGGAGGACGAAATTCATATCGAAACCTACGGTGTCGGGGCCGATCCGGTGTGCTGGATGCAGATCGGCTATGCC
>RFJA01000199.1 GCA_003695065.1 Alphaproteobacteria bacterium | reverse complement strand
CCCGTCAACGTGCCCAGCGTGCCCCAATCCTTTGCCTGCGTGCCCATCCCGGCGCCGGGCAACGGGGCGATGGTGAAGCGGACGAATCCCCCGATGTTGCGGTTGATCTGGTAGCGCAGGATCAGGCGGGCGTGGCCGTCGGCCACATACCCGATGCGATCGAGGGTGGGATCGTTCAGCGCCGCGATGTCCGGCTCGCTCATTGGCTGCGAAGTGCCCCGGCGGTAGAGTGCGCCGGTGTTGTCGTCCACCGTGGCCCCCAGATTGGCGTCGATCACGTCCAACCGCGGGCGCACGTCGCCCAGGCGGGCGAGGAGCGTGCTGTTGGCAAAAGAAGAGCTGTCGCCCGGTCCTCGAGCAATAACTTCGAAGCGTCCCAGGTAGGTCGCGCTGACCGGCGGGCGACTGGGGGCGAATCCGATCTCGACTTCGACCACGCCCTTGGCGGGAAGTTCGAGGTTGGGATTCACCGCCGCCTTGCCGATAGCCGACCAGGAACCGCCAGCCACTCGGGCCCGCACGATCCGAAATTGCGACGCGTCCGCCCCGCGAATACCGAACCCGGTCAGCCGCATGGGAAAGGTGTTGGGATTGACGACTCGCACGATCAAGCGAGCCACGACCGGGGCGAGGCCCTGAAAGGCGATTTCCGCGGGCGAGAACGTGCCGAAGTCGAGCGGATTGGGCGTCACGGTAATGGGATCAACCGGTAACGGCTGCAACCGAATGGTCACAGTTTCTTCGACAGTCTCGAACTTCAAGAGAACCCCGGAGGTTCCGGTGTGATACCCCGGGGCGAAGACATTGATCCGATAAAACCCCGGCGCCAGTTTCGGGAACTCGAACGAGCCATTGAGGTCGGTTACGGTCTTGGCCGCCTCTGTCCAAACCTCGGCGTCGGGGATGGGCAGGCCGGTAACGTCGTCGAGCACGGTGCCGCTGACCCGCGCCCCTTGGCCGGCGCGCACCAGCGGCAGGAGCACTGGCAGAACGGTGCTGGTCTGGACAGCTTCGGTGTTCTTGACCAGGGGATCGTAGCCCGGCGCCGAGGCGGTCAGCTCGTAATGGCCCGGATCGATCGGCTCGAATTGCCCGGCCCCGTTGGCGTCGGACTGGCTGGTCATGAACGGAGGAACATTCCCTGCGGTGTTTGCCGGGGGCTGGCCGCCTTTTGCGAGCGCATTTTGTTGACGCTTGAGCGCGTTGGACCCGCTGGAAACCATTCGCAGCTCCACCGTGGCGTTGCTCACCGCCGCCCGGGAGAAACCATCAACAACCCGATAATAGATCACCGCCTTTTTGGGGGTCAGTCTGAAGTTCTGAATGTTCGCGGGAAACGTGAGAGCCAGCGTGTTGGTCTTGGACTCAAAGCCGAACGCCTCGGCGATCACCGTGTAGGTTCCGTTCTTAGGCAACTCCAGATCGTAGAGGCCCATGTCGTCGGTGACCGTGTCTTTGGGGCCCGAATAATCGGTCAGCTCGCCCTGGGGAATCACCCGAATACGCGCGCCGCGAATGGGGCTGCCGTCGGCCGCGGAATCGACGACCCCGGACAGCTTGGCCAGGTTCAACTCGAGGCGCAGTTCGATCCGTTTCTCCTCGCCACCAACGACAAAAAGTCCGTTTCGTTCCTGGCCAATGAACGGGGCCGTTCCGGCGGTCTTGACGGTGTAAAAGCGGTTCGGGTTCGGCTGGTGATCGGGCCAATCGGTGGCCAGCAGGCGGTCGAAACGGTATTGCCCGTTGGCGTCGGTCTGCGTCGTGCGACTGAACGAGCCGGCCTCCACGGTGACGGTGAGGTTGGACAGGGGCTTAATGCGCGGGCCGCTGCCCTCGCCAGGGATCAGGCCGGTCACCGTGCCCGCAATTGATCCAAAGGCGGCTTTCATAGTGATGTCCGCCGTGTTGGTTTGCCCTCCGTGAACGAAACCGATGGGAATCCCCCGGTCCGGGAAAAAATCCGAGTGCGTGACGTCCAGCCAATAAGTGCGGGCCGTTTGCTTGCCACTCACCAGGACATCCCATCGACTGTCCAGGACGCGCGGAAAGGTGTAGTCCCCGTTGGCGTCGGTGAAGGTCGTCGGCTTATTATCTGGGCCCACCAACTCCGGCCACCACAGCTCCACCTTAGCGTTGGCCACCGGCAATGCCATGTTGTTGGTCATGCGCGTCACCCGCCCCCGCACGACGCCCCACGCCGGATCCACCAGTATTTCCAGTTGATTGGTCCGCCCGCCCTCGACCTCGAACCCGAAGATGTTGGTGGGAAAATAATCGGCGTGATTCTTCACGATCACCCCGAAGAGTTTGCGCGGGTTGAAGCCGTCGCTGTCGCGCACGCGTGGAAACTCGAATCCGCCATTTGAGTCCGTCAGCACCAATGGCCGGGAGTCGAGGGGCTGATTCTCGTAATAGAGTTCCACGCCCGCCCCGACGACGAGCGGTCGGCTGCCGTCGGGCATGTTGCCCCGCACTGTTCCCCGCACCACGCCCCACAGCGGATTCAAGGAAACATCGCGCACGATCGGTTGGCCCGCCGGCGCCGGAAAGGTGATTCGTCCGCTGTCAAAATAGTCGGGGTGTTTGACCTCGATCCACAGCTCCGGAGCGGCGTTGTGATTGAAGGAATAGGCGCCGTCGCTGCCAGTGGTTTGGGTGTTGAATTCGCTGGTGCCGCTCTGGCCCCAATTCACGGTGGCCCCGTTGACCGGCTGGCCGGTGAGCGCATCGCGCACGACGCCGGAAACGCTGACCACTTGAGCGCTGGCCGCCGCACAGAAAGACATTCCCAAAGCCAGAACGGCTATTTCGAACAGACCGCCTCGTCGTGAAACCCAACTCCATTTCATCGCCGCAGCGAAGCATTTGATCAGCACCGTAAACAATACTGCTTCATCCTTCTGATCGTTCCCAGCCAGGATGGCGCTATTCCTACGCTCAAGCCCCGCATCCGAATCCAACCAAATTACTCTCATCGGTCTCTCAAAATGGCCATGTCCGCTGAGGCAGACCCGTCTTCGTCCATTAAACCTTCTTCACCCTCAAAACCCGCTCTTCGGCACGCGCGTTAAACCTACCCATATTCGGCAAAGCCGATTTGTCAAATGATCTTGGAAACGGCAGGTGAGCTGCGAAGCATACCCCCGATTCCGGTGGTGAAAACGGCCTGCTTGAGCCGCGCCAACAGCTGATTGACAGCCTCCTCAACAGCGGGAAAGCCCCAGCCGCCGCGGGGTGATGACCTCGCCCACCGGCGCGGACCTCCCTCCGGGGAGCTTCAGGCCAGGGCGCTTCGCAAATGATCGTTGAACCCGTTAAGCGTCCAAAGATGACCGGGCGCCGGCCGCGTTGCGGGCCGAGTGGAGCGTGGCTTCCGGTCTGCTGACCGCGTCCGGCCGAGGCTTGTGAGCAATGGAATCAGGGCCGGCGAGCGATGGCGCGAACGGCCGAGGGGATCATGGGTTCCAGTCCCGGAGTCGCTTCGGGATGGGGGCTGATAGAAATGACACTGCCTTTTCCAAAGCGGCCCCGCACGACGGCGGGGGTGTTGACCATCGTGCCCTGCTGCGGTGGATAAAGCACCTTCTCGGATCGGAACCAGGCGAGCACTTCGTAGTCGGGCAGCTCGGGCCGGTTTTTCGGCGATACGATCGGGCCGTTCTGGTAGCGCACTTCCACGCTTTCGGGGATGCCGGGGAACACTTTGCGGCCGGCCTCGGTGAGCTGCATTTTCTGGTTGGTGGCCTTGCCGCGATACCACATCTGTTTGCGTCCTTTGCCCGGGAT
>RFJA01000198.1 GCA_003695065.1 Alphaproteobacteria bacterium | reverse complement strand
CATCAAGTGCACGAAGAAGAACACCCCGGGAGCCAGCATCGCAATCCATTCCTGTGCTGGCATCAGCCTCCGACACCGACGCATCAGGTACAGCAGACTCGCAAGCAGCGGGAACCATCCGAGAACGCCGACGGCACCCGTCATTGAAAGGATCGCCAAGTAGCTCGACCCGGGCTCGACAAAATCGCCTTCACCGCGTCCCAGAAGCTGCCGGCCAAAACCGACCCCGAAGACCGGGTGATCGTTGAATTCCCGAAGCCGAGCTTCCCACAACCAGGAACGCGTGTCTTGCAACCCTTTATTGATGAGATGCTGGGTGAGAGAATTGTCATGTATATTAGCATAACCAGGGCCAATCAATACGAAAACACCACCCAGCAGGAGGAAGCATGCCAAGATGGCAGCCCTACTTCTTCCCTTTAATCCCATCAGGAGCCAGATCGCCCCAAATGCGAATCCAAGCAAGGCTCCTCGCGATCCACAGGCGAGCAGCAGCACGATCGTAGAGCCTGACAGTCCAGCGCCGGCCAACGTCGGTCGGAGGAGGAATCGCTCCAAAAAATGCAGCCCGCCAATGGCGGCAATCGGCGCCATGATCATGGAATGACTCATGACACCCGAAAACCCGCCCCTTCCCCCGAAGTTGACTCCCGTCACCAGAGAGGCAATGGCTAGAATCGTACACGCAATGATCAGTCTCATGCAGACCATCCATGCGCCCGCCCGGAACTGCAGTGCCTTCGCTCCCTGAAACAAAGGTCCAGCCGAAGCCAGCATCAACACCCAACCCATCCACCTGTATAGCTGCGACGAGTTCACGTCCGCCACCAACAGACTGGGGGCGGTGCCTCCAATCAGAAACAAGGCGGCCAATCGCGGCCTCGTCGCTCCCGTAGCAAGGAGGTAAATGACGGCGATCATCATCCCCAAGTACGAGCCGTAGTACCCGATAATGTCCCGGCTTGGGATTGGCAGCGACATGTTACGAAGGAAAAACGGAAAGACCAGGGTGATCGCTACCAAGATCAACAAAGTCGATGCCTTCCTGCGAGAACCGGATAACGGGTTCACGATTACTGGTTTAGAATCCGTCGCTAAGCTCGCTCCTCCAACAGAAAACGCCATGGCTTTTGCAGTAGGTCCACTCGAGTTCATCGGATCAACTCGGAAGTATGACGATCTATGAATTCTGCCAGGCGGCGGGCTCCCACCTCAGGGCGATAGTCCGCGACGGCGTTTCTGGCAGCTTGGGACATGGCGTGAGACCGTTCCGGACTATTGATAACTTTCAACATACTGTCCAGCAGGAATTGAGGGTCTTCTGCGGGGCCGATCCAGCCAACTTCCCCATCCGACACGAAATCATGAGCCGACATCGCCTGAACCGTCGTGATCACCGGCAAACCAGCCGCAAGCGCCTCCGGAATCACCATGCCCCACCCGTCCCAACGGGTCGGGAAAACGAAGCAATGTTTGTCCTTAAACGCCTCTGTTCGTCGGGCAAACGGAATCGGATGATGCAACTTCACCGGAATTCCCAACTCATCCACCCGGGACTGAAGTTTGGCCCGCTCTGGTCCATCCCCAAAGACTTCCAAAGTCCAACCTTCTTTCGGCAAGCCACGACAGGCCTCAATCAGCACGTCCAATCCCTTGCGGTGAATAAACTGTGCCAAAGTGACAAATCGGGTTGGAGAATCCGGTGCTCGTTTCTGCGGCACGGGCAACGCGAGCCAATCGTCCAGCGGCACGTAATAGGGCACCGACACCGCCGGGCGCTCGCCAATAATCTTCTGGTACCGGCGAGCCGACTCGACGCCCGTTCCAATGACGCCGCGGCAATGCTTCAGCACACCCTGAAGCATCTTGTCCCGCAACCAGCCCCGCGGGCCGGAGCGCGGGCGGGGCGGTTCGCCCAAGTAGTAGAGTGGCAGGCCCAGCTCGGAAACAGCGTGCGCCACCACCTGAGTGCGAACAGACGTATAAATCGACCCCAGTACCCAGACGTCCCTGCCCTGAGCTTTCAACCACGACTTCGTCGTCCAGAGTGAACACCAGCAATTCCATGGCAGAACATCTGAGTCCGCCTTCGTAATCGGTCGGCCCCAAGTTCGCGCAGGGTTTCGATCAAAAGCGTAGACCACTTTCAGATCGACCAATTCGGAAATGGCGTCAAGCAGCGCCACTTGGTGAGGACTCGGGCTATTGACGACCATGCCCAGTTTCATATCCTGCTCTGTGTTTAGGCGACTCTTGAAAACTGAATCCTGGACGACCCCAGCGAAGAATCTCGACGCTCCGCCAGGCTTCAAATCCCCGTTCGCCCGTTACCGAAGCGTTCCGTCCGGCAAGAGACCAAGGTCAAAAGTTCTCTCCCGGTTGACGAACGTCAGCTGGGTCCTTGAGGCCGACCTCAATTCGCACCTGGACAGCCCGGCCAGCAAGAAACATTCAGGTCGATCCGGCAGACATCCGTGGTAAACCAAATGGGTGATACTCGCGTTGGCCCAGCGGCGGCATATCACTGCGGGCAGTCTGAGCGGATGGCGTAGACACAAACCCTTGGTCCATTGCGTTCGTCTCGTTGCTCGGCAACCTCGAACCTGTCAAATCCCAGTCCGGCGAACAACCTCTGCAGGTCACCAACCCGAACCCACTGGGCATGGTCAGTCAATCCGGCGAACGGATTCTCACGGGAACTTTCTTTGAAATCACAGTATTCGTAACTGAATCCGTCGGACAAAGAGGACAGGAAAGGACCTGCTTCCGGAGCCACATGGGTGTCAAGCAGCACGGCCTTTCGAGTTCTCGGGAGCAATTCCTGCAAATGAGCAATCGGCGAACTCAGGTGATATAACACCCCCATGTGATGCAACACGTCCCATTCCTGCGGAAGCGCCGGTGGCAACGCCTGCTCGACATCCCAGCAGTAACAGTCCGCCGATAAGCCCATCAAACCGATACGAACCAAGGTCTTGGCAACATTTTCGATCCGTCCGTCCACGGCGGTAACCTGTTTGGCAAGCTGGGCCAAGGCAGCGGTATGGATGCCCTCATAGCAGCCGATTTCCATTACGTGGCAATCGCTCAAGGGTATGCGTTTGTTGAGCTCCACGATGCGATGATCCGGCACCGCCTGTGGCTCACTTCGCTTGCTGTCAGTGTACCAGTTGCCGAATCGACGCCCTTTCCGGTCAACCAAGAACGCACACCACGGTAGAATTGAGTTCAACCGGTCCAGCTCGTCGTCCGAGAGCATTTCGATTTTCGGAAGTTCCAATCTTCCCTCTTCGTATCCGGACTTCGGCGCCGACGACACGTCTGGCGCGGCATCGATTCCAATCAGTTTCTTTACGATCTTTTTTAACATGCTGTTGTATGTGAGTCTGTGTTCTGAAACTCCTTCCCTGAATCGGCACCCTGCTGATGTTCCTGACCAAGGGAATCATGCAGCCGGCTTCGGCGGATCCCATTTCCCCAACAAAGGGCCGAACCATTCACCAAGTGGCTCCTTGCGGAGCAGCTTGGCGTAGGCCTCCTTGCTGCGCTCCACGTAGTAACGATACTCGGCGGCCTTATCCTTGTTGTTGCGATTCTGAAAGGCGCGAAAACGAGCGAGCAGGAGGGCGGACTTGGCATACAACCAGGCCTGCAGAAAACGACCGCACTTCATGTGCCAATAAACCGTATTCCGCCGCAGCATGAATGCCACTTGGGAATGATGGTTGTAGCCGTCCCCTTTTTGATGATGAATGATGCTAGGAACTGGAACGAAAATACTCTCCCAGCCAAGCTGTCTCGCCCGCCAGTGCAGATCGGTGTCTTCCACATAGGCGCCCATGTTTTCGTCAAACAGACCCGTTTCCTTGAGAGCCTCGTTGCGCGCGAGCACACACACACCGTTCAGAAATTCCACCACCTGCTCCCCGCTGTCGCGGCTGCGATTGCGTCGGACCAGACGGGAGAGAACCCAGTCTGTCAGGTTGCGACGGAAACTGGGAAAACGAAGGATGGTGTTCTGGACGACATCCAGCGTCCGAAAGAAGACCTTTGGTCCAAAAAATGCACCGCGCGGATGACGCT
>RFJA01000197.1 GCA_003695065.1 Alphaproteobacteria bacterium | reverse complement strand
GTGACGACGGCGAAATCCGGACCCGGAAACCTTGTGGTCTGCAATCTGCGTCGCCATCAATGAGACCCTTCTTCGAGCTGGCGCGACAAAATGGTGCCAAACTCATCTGCAAAGCCCTCAAGTCGGTTGGCATAGCGGTCCATATCGCCGGTGATCTTGTTATAGGCGATCACCGCCGGAATGGCGGCCACCAGACCGAGAGCGGTTGCAAAAAGCGCCTCGGCAATTCCGGGGGCCACAACCGCCAGGCTGGTGTTGTGGGTAACACCGATGGCGCGAAAGCTGTTCATGATCCCCCAGACGGTACCAAAGAGGCCAACAAACGGCGCCGTGGATCCCACCGTGGCGAGAAAGCTCAGGTAGCTTTCAAGCCGCTCCATCTCCCGGCTGACGGTGACCCGCATCACCTTGTAGATCCGATCCTGCAGGCCCATGGTCTTGGCCAGACCGCCTGCCGGGCTGACCGACCGCTGCCATTCCCGCATCGCCGCCACAAACAGCATGGCGAGCGGATGGTCCGGATTGCGCTGCACTCGTTCATACAGCCCTTCAAGAGACTTGCCCGACCAGAATTCATCTTCAAACTCATCGGCCTTGCGTGTGACCTGGCGCATCACCCGGATTTTGTCGATAATGATGGCCCAACACACGACGGAAGCCAGAATCAGCATCAGCATCACCGCCTGAACGATGATGTCCGCCTGCATAAACAGGTGCCACACCGAAAGGTCGGTTACGGAACCGCCAAGCTCCGTCGCATCAATCGTTTGATCCATCTGTTGTTTTTCCTCTCGCCTCCAGACGCCGGGATTATCGGCAAACAAGCGTGTTAAAAATATGACGGAGCGGTCTGGGCAACGGCCGCGGCCGCCCGTCGGCGCCGGTTGCGGCTATGGTCACCAATGCAGTGGCCAGAACGACGCCGTCGCGGCGCACCTCCTGCCCCATCACAGCGCTGGCGCCGCGCGCTTCGGCAACCCAGGTCACGACCTCGATCACGTCGTCAAAGCGGGCCGGTTTGAGGTAGTCGATCTCGCACCGCCGGGCCACGAAGGTTACAGGCTCTCCCGCCTCGCCCCGCATCAGCGCCACCTGGTCTATCCCGAGTGCACGCAGGAAATCTGACCGGCCACGCTCCAGAAACTTCAGATAGTTGGCGTAGTAGACCACGCCGCCCACATCGGTGTCCTCGTAATAGACCCGCAGGACAAGGTGGTGGCGGCCATCGCGAAGCTGCCCGCCAAACGCAACCGCACCATCAGCCATCTTCACCCTCGTCCAGCAGATTGAGCTGCTCTCGCGACCGGGTATCCGGCGGGTTTAGGCCGATGTGGCGATAGCCGGCCGTGCTCAGCATCCGTCCGCGCGGCGTGCGCTGGACCAGCGCGCGCTGGATCAGGTAGGGTTCGATGATGTCCTCGATCGCGTCGCGTGGTTCAGACAGGGCCGCCGACAGCGTCTCCACCCCCACCGGCCCGCCGTTGTAGTCGACGCCGATGCAGGTGAGATACCGGCGGTCCATGGCATCAAGCCCCAGCTTGTCCACCTCCAAGCGATTGAGTGCCTTGTCCGCAATGTCCGCATCAATGGTGTCTGCCCCGGCAACCAAAGCAAAATCACGCACCCGGCGCAGCAGCCGACCAGCGATTCGGGGGGTCCCCCTGGACCGGCGCGCCACTTCAACCGCGCCGTCGTCGGTCATGGAAACGCCCAGAATCCGTGCCCCCCGACGCACGATCTCCACCAGTTCCTCGGTACGGTAAAACTCAAGCCGGATCGGAATCCCGAACCGGTCGCGCAGCGGCGTGGTGATCAGGCCCGAGCGGGTCGTAGCCCCCACCAGCGTAAACTGCGGCAAGTCGATCCGAACCGACCGGGCCGCCGGCCCCTCCCCGATGATCAGGTCAAGCTGGAAGTCCTCCATGGCGGGGTAGAGCACTTCCTCAACCGCCGGATTGAGCCGGTGAATCTCGTCAATGAACAACACGTCATGCTCTTCGAGATTGGTCAGAAGCGCCGCCAGGTCGCCGGCCTTGGCGATCACGGGGCCGGAGGTGGCGCGGAAGTTGACACCGAGTTCACGGGCCACGATCTGAGCCAGGGTGGTCTTGCCAAGCCCCGGCGGGCCGTAAAACAGCACATGGTCAAGCGCCGCACCCCGCTGGCGGGCCGAGTTGATGAACACGGCCAGATTCTCCCGCGCCTGGGACTGGCCGATGAAGTCTTCAAGCCGGGTTGGGCGCAGGCCATTGTCGCCACTGTCCTCGTCCCGCGGCGCGCCACTCAAGATTCGCTCGCCCTGTCGCTCCATCAATGCGCCAGCTCCTTGCCGAGTTCCTTCAGACCCGCCCGGATCAGCGCGCCCACATCGGCGGTCCCATCCAGCGCCTGACGGGCGCGCGATACCGCCGCAAAAGCTTCAGCGGGCTTGTAACCAAGGTTGGTCAGGGCGGAGACAGCGTCGGCCACCGCCGCGTCATTCCCGGCCATCGCCGGGGCCGGTGCGCCACCTGGCTTGCCCGCGGGAACCGCAAGGCCCGCCGCCTTGTCCTTGAGCTCGTTGACAATGCGCTGGGCGAGTTTGGGGCCAACACCGTTGGCCCTTGATACCGCCGTCTTGTCCTGAACCGCGATCGCCTGGGAGAGCGCATCCGCATCAAGCACCGAGAGGATGCCAAGCGCCACCCGCGCCCCCACTCCCTGAACCGTCTGAAGCAGGCGGAACCACGCGCGCTCGCGCTCGGTCGTAAAGCCGAACAGGTGAATATGGTCTTCGCGCACATGGGTTTCGATCATCAGGGTTACCGGATCGCCCGTGGCAGGCAGTTGCGACAGGGTGCGGCGTGATGCATAGACGAGATAGCCCACGCCCCCGACGTCGATAATCACCCAGTCCTCCCCCAGGCTATCTACCAATCCCTTGAGCTTGGCAATCATTGGCTCGTTCCCATGGATCGGGGGCCACTTCCTCGGGCCGCTGTCAGGCCCGGAGCTGCCTTTCCACCCCCGTGATGCGCGTGGCAAATGGCCACCGCCAGCGCGTCTGCGGCATCGGCGCTGGCGATCTGCGCACCGGGCAAGAGAATCCGCACCATGGCATGAATTTGTTGCTTCGCCGCATGGCCGGAACCGACCACCGATTTCTTGATATGGTTCGGCGCATATTCGGCCACCGGAATACCGTTCAACGCCGGCACCAGGAGAGCGACGCCCCTGGCCTGACCCAGTTTGAGCGTGGACACGGGATTCTTGTTGACGAAGGTCTCCTCGACCGCTGCGCCGTCCGGCTCCCACTCAGCGATCACAGCGGCAATACCGTCATGGAGGTCGCGAAGGCGGCGCGCCAGGTCATCGGTGTCACGGGACGTCACAGCGCCATTTGCCACATGAACCAGGCGGGTACCGATCACGTCAATGATCCCCCACCCGGTGTGGCGCAGTCCGGGATCAAGCCCCATCAGGCGACGCCGGGACGCCATGCTCAGATCCGCAGCTCGTGATCAGGCACCAAGCTTCTCCATGATCTCTTCCGACACCTCATAGTTGCCAAACACGTTCTGCACGTCGTCGTTATCGTCCAGCACATCGAGCAGGTTCATCAGTTTGCGCGCGTCGTCCTCGCCAACCTTCACCGTGATCTGAGCCTTCCAGATCAGGCGCGCCGACTTTGCCTCACCCAGTTGCTGTTCGAGCGCCTCGCGAACCGCGTTGAGGTCCTCAGCCCGGCAGAAGATTTCGTGAGTCTCGTCGTCTGACTCCACATTCTCCGCCCCCGCTTCGAGCGCCGCCTCGAATACCGTATCCGCGTCCGCCACATCGGCCGGATAGATGATCTCGCCGACCCGTTCGAACTGATGAGACACGCAACCGGTTTCCCCCATGTTGCCGCCATTTTTCTGAAAAGCGGCGCGAATATCCGAGGCGGTCCGATTGCGATTGTCGGTCAGGCTGTCGACGATCAGCGCGACGCCACCCGGCCCGAACCCCTCGTACCGCACCTCTTCGTAATTGTCCCCATCCCCGGCCTGGCTGTTCTGGATCGCCCGTTCGATGTTGGCCTTGGGCATGCTCTGGGATTTTGCGTTCTGGATGGCCAGACGCAGCCGGGGGTTGGACTCGGGATCGGGACCACCCATCTTGGCCGCCACGGTGATTTCCTTCGACAGCTTGCTGAACAGTGCCGAGCGCTTCTTGTCCTGTGCACCCTTGCGGTGCATGATGTTCTTGAATTTGGAATGACCTGCCATAAAACCTACTCCGACCTGAGGCTATTCGGGAAAGACCACACCCTGCGGGCAATTCCCGACAACCGCCCCGACGCCAGTTGTTCCCCTTTTGCCCCAATATCTATCGCAGATATGGGGCAAGTTCCAGTTTCCGTCGCAACATATACCTTTATGGTTGCGTTTGCACCACCTCAAGCGGATTCGGGTACCGGGATCGCCTCGACAAGGCGTCCGCCCATGCGCAACGGTTCGACCGATCGCGCGAGCCCCGTGGCATCGTCGGTTTCAACAACAAAGCCGCACAGGGTCGCCGGCCCGGTCGCAGGCTGGAATCGCCTGCCTGCTATCTTGCGGGTGAAGCGCTGCAACGGCTCCGCCTTGTCCATGCCAATGACCGAGTTGTAGTCGCCGCACATTCCGGCATCCGTCTGATAGCCGGTACCACCCGGCAGTATCTGGGTATCCGCTGTCGGAACGTGACTGTGAGTCCCGATCACCGCCGAGGCGCGCCCATCCACGAAATGCCCCATGGCCATCTTTTCACTGGTCGCTTCGCCATGGAAATCAATAAAAAACGCTGCGACGTTGTCGCCAATGCGAAATCGGTCGAGTTCCGCCGCGACAGCAGCGAACGGATCATCCAGCGGGTCCATGAAAACCCGCCCCATGGCATTGAGCACCACGATCCGCCGTCCGCGACCATCGGTATATTCCCCGACGCCGCGCCCTGGCGTTCCCTTGGGAAAATTGATCGGTCGCAGGAGGCGCTCTTCCCGCTCCATAAAGGGGATGATCTCGCGCTGGTCCCAGACGTGGTTGCCAGTGGTGATCACATCGACACCGGCCTCGAACAGACGGTTGCAGATTTTTTCCGTGATCCCGAAACCGGCCGCCGCATTTTCACCATTGGCGATAACGAAATCGAGCGCCAGTCGCTCGCGCAGGCGCGGCAGGTTTTCCGTCACCACGGTTCGCCCCGACCGCCCAACGATATCGCCAAGAAACAGAATCCTCACCGATCGTCCTTTCCTGTCCAGTGCACATCGTGGTCGGTAACGACCACGTCGAGCCTCTGGTCGCCATCATGAGCCGGCAACCAGCCAACGCGCTGGCGCTCGAACGCCAGTCCGGCGGCGAGCGGTGCCGGTTTACCGTCAGCGCGCAGGGCCTCCAGCGTGCGATCGTAAAATCCGCCGCCATAGCCAAGCCTGTGACCCTGATCGTCGAACGCCAGAAGCGGTACTCCCAGCACATCGGGCCGCACCACTTGAGCGGTCTCAGGCGGCACCCTGATCCCGAAATGCCCGTCGACCAGGGGAAGCCCCGGCCGCCACCGCCTGAACACAAGCGGCCTGGCCGGCCCCACAACCACCGGAAGCGCGACCCCTACACCGCGCGCCGTCAGCATCTCCATCAGTGGGCGTGTGTCAAGCTCGCTCCGTATCGGCCAGTAGAGAGCTACCACCTGATCGGCGCTCAATTCCAGAGCGTTGACGAAGCGCGCCGCCAGGCGGCGCGCCGCCGCAACACCCAGTTCTGCGGAAAGCCGCGCTCGGCGTCTGTCCGCCTCTGCCCGAAGCGCTGATTTGCTGTCTTCCATCTGCCCGGCGCACTTGTAAAAAAGCAGGCGACGGGACCGCCATGGCCGTCGTGTCCATGTCATCCTCTGGCGCCATAGTGCCAGGTGGGCGCCGTGTGTCCGAAACCAGGATCCCGGACAGTGACAGCTCCCTTTAGGATGTTTATCGCCCCAGGGATTAACCTACACGACGCACCGGGCAGTGCCCGCCGCATGTATACTTAGGCGTTCTGAAGGCGCGCCGCAATATCCTCGATTTCTTGCACCAGACGGTCGAGTCTGGCGGTCGCATGTCCATCCAGGCCGGCATCCGGACTGGATGGGGTACCTCCGGCGGCCTCGCGCGCCTCAAGAAGCTCGTCGGCGATGACCAGTGACGCCATCAACAGCAGACGCGCATCGCCCACGTTGCCAAGCGATCCGGCGAGCTCGTTGATCCGATCGTCGACGAATCGTGCCAAGGTGATCAGGCGCTCCTCTTCGCCGTCACGGCAGGCAAGCTTGTAGCGTTGGGCGTTAACCTCAACCGTGACCTGGCCCATTGGACCTCTCCCCAAGCATCGCCTCCAGCTCCCTGATGGTGCGATTGATTTTCACCCCGGCCGAATCGCTGCGCGCCTTGAGACGCTCGTGGGCCTGGCGCAAGGCCGCCAGATCCTGCTGCAACCGGTCGCGCTCTTCCCGCAACTGCCGATTCTCGGCCTCAAGCGCCTGGCGATCCGCGTCGCGGGCGGCAAGGCCGGCATCCGGACTGGATGGGGTACCTCCGGCGGCCTC
>RFJA01000196.1 GCA_003695065.1 Alphaproteobacteria bacterium | reverse complement strand
AGGCCATACAGGGGCATGCCTCGCATCCTGATATGCTGGAGCAAGCCGGTGCCATGGACGCGGATATGATCATCGCGGTTACCCAGGCCGACGAAGTCAATATGGTGGCCTGCCAGATCGCCCACTCCCTGTTTCGGGTGCCAACCCGGGTTGCCCGTATTCGCGCCCAGTCCTATTTGTCGCCGCGTTGGCAGGACCTGTTCAGTCGCGACAATATGCCAATCGACGTGATCATTTCGCCGGAAATCGAGGTGGCCAGGGCGATCATTCGGCGCCTTGAGGTGCCGGGCGCGTTCGACATGATTCCCTTTGCCGGGGATCGGGTCCGCATTGTTGGCGTCAAGCTGACCGAAGACTGTCCGGTTGTGGACACGCCTCTGCGCCAATTAACCGACCTGTTTCCGGACCTGAACATCGTAATCGTCGGGATCGTGCGCAATGAACGATTGATCGTTCCCAGCGGGGACGACCAGCTTCTGGTTGGCGACGACATCTATATCTGTGTTGATACCCATCACATGGAGCGCGCCCTACAGGTATTTGGTCACGAAGAGAAGGAGGCGCGCCGGGTTCTGATCATTGGTGGCGGGAACGTCGGTCTGTTTCTGGCACAGCAAATTCATCTCACCAATCCGAAAGTCAATGTCAAGATCATCGAAGTTCGGCCACAGCGGGCGGATTTTGTGGCGGAGCAGTTGCCTGACGCTGTCGTGCTGCAGGGCGACGCCCTTGACGTAGACCTGCTTCATGAGGCCAATGTGCGCGAGACCGAGACGGTGGTGGCGGTGTCCAACGACGACGAAGTGAATATCCTGTCGGCGCTGCTGGCCAAGCGGGAAGGGGCGGCCAAGGCGATTACGCTTCTGACGAACCAGACCTACGTACCGCTGGTCAGCTCGCTCGGCATCGATGTTTCGGTGGACCCGCGGGAGACCACGGTGTCCAGTATCCTGCAGCACATGCGACGGGGCCGAATTCGCGGGCTTCAGGCGCTGGCGGGCGGTCGCGCAGAGGTGATCGAGGGGGAGGCCCTTGAGACGTCGGTGCTGGTCGGCAAGCCGCTGCGCGAAGTGCGCCTGCCGTCGGGGATCATTATCGGCGCCATCCTGCGCGATGAAGAAGTCATCGTGCCCAAGGGCGGGACAGTGATCGAGGCGGGTGACCGGGTGATTGTATTTGCGGTCGCCAACATGGTGAAAAAGGTGGAGGAATTCTTCTCGGTCCGTCTCGAGTTCTTCTAGGGGAAGCAGCGTGCCGGCGACGAACATCGGATTTACTCTGGGCCGTATACTGCTGCTTTTTGCCGCCTTTTTCCTCCTGCCGGCGGTTGTGTCGGCCGGCTACGGCGAGTCGGAAACCGTTCTGGCGTTCGTGGCGGGCGCCATTCTGACCGCATTCGCCGGCGGTCTTCTGATGTTCAGTTACCGCGGGGTCGGGGGTGTACCGACCAAGCGGGAAATCATCGTATTGCCACTCGTCGGTTGGCTGGCAGGCGGCTTTTTCGCCGGCGTTCCGATGGCATTGGCGGGCGCTGCACCGTCCTTGTTCGAAGGTTTTTTCGAGGGATTGTCCGGCCTGACCACCACGGGTGCTACCATCATCGAAGATGTGGACGGGACGCCGCGGGGGATCCTGTTCTGGCGGGCACTGTTGCAGTGGGTCGGTGGCATTGCAACGCTTGCTTTTGCGATCGCCATTGCGCCGGCACTCGATCTGGGAGGGGCGCGCCTGATCAACCTTGCGCTGCTGCACGGAGAAGGAGGCACGCTGACTGACCGGTTGCGCGGCGTCGCGGAGCCGCTGCTGCCGGTCTATGTGATCCTCAGTCTACTCTGCGCGGTCCTCTACTGGGCGGCCGGAATGCCCTTGTTCGACGCGGTGTGTCACGCGCTTTCGACGGTGTCGAGTGGCGGTTTCAGTACGCGCTCCGAATCGCTTGCCGCGTTTCACGCGCCCCTTGTCGAACTGGTGGCGGTGCCGTTCATGATCCTGGCCGCCACCAACTTCACCTATCACTGGGCAACTCTGCGACGCCGCCAGTTCCTGTACTGGCGCGATCCGGAAATTCGCCTGCTGGGAGCGTTGTTCCTGATCGGGGTGATTGCGATTGTCGCCGGGGGGCTCGTACAGTCCCATTTGAGCGGCGGCGGACCGGGCCTTGCTCACGACCTGAGGGTGGCTGTCGTCTCGGCAGCGTCGGCTGCCAGCACGACGGGCTTTGTGGCGTCGGGCGAGGTTCCCTTGACCCTGTTCGGCGTGGTGGCGCTGTGCGCCCTGCTGTTCGTCGGCGGTGGAATGGGATCGACTGCGGGCGGACTGAAAGCGATGCGCCTTCTCATTCTGATGCGGCACGCCGGGTGCGAGCTGGCGCGGCTTGCACACCCGAGCAGCATCGCGCGCCTGAACTATCTTCAAAGGAAGGTGGCTGGCCACAGCCTGAGCGGGGTATGGGTGGTCTACTTTCTCTTTCTGGTGGCCCTGGCGCTGGTGGCTGTGGGGTTTGCGGCCACCGGGCAGAACCTTGAGACAGCCTTTTATCTGGCTCTGACCGCGCTGAGTAATGCGGGTCCGATCATGGGCGCCCTTGATCCGGGATTTTCCGGCTTTCACCATCTTGGCGACGATGCGCTGGCCGTTTACGTCCTGGCGATGACAGCGGGGCGCATCGAGATCATAACGGCGCTTGCCTTGCTCGCTCCCGCCATCTGGCGGCGCTGAGCGGGCTTGCCGGCATGAAATGACGCACGGATCGTCAAACCCCTTAAACTTCATGAAATATATGTTAAATATTGGCTATGGCTCTTGCGCGTGTGGTTGGAACGGGCCATGTTACATAGAAAGAGCGGTATGAGCGATCCGCCGATAATCAAAAGACGGAAAAACAAAAAATGTCTGAAAAATCTCATAATCTGCAGGATGTTTTCCTCAACAACGTTCGGAAAAACAAGACTCCCGTCACTGTATTCCTTGTCAATGGTGTAAAGCTTCAGGGCATCATCACCTGGTTTGACAATTTTTGCGTCCTGTTGCGCCGGGATGGGTCCTCCCAGCTTGTCTACAAGCACGCCATTTCAACGGTTATGCCCGCTCATCCTATTCAGCTATTCGAAAAGGAAAAGGAAGAGGCCGCGGGCGAGGAGAAGGCCTGACCCCTCTCGGTGAGCAAACGCGACAAGACAGACAAGAGACACCGCGTTCCCCCAAGCGACGGCCCCGTCGGTGTGGCCGGACCGCCGTGTCCGGATCTAAGCGCGGGCGGCACGCCGACGCTGGTGGTACGCCCCTACCTCAAGGGAGAGGGAGCGCACGCCAGAGGTGCCGTCACCCCCGTTGGCAGAGCGACCGGACCGCTTGCCCAGACCGGCCCGGAGGAGATGCGACTACCCGCGGCAAGGCTGGAGGAGGCTGTCAGCCTGGCCCAGGCCATCGCGCTTGTTGTGGTGGAGTCGTGTCTGGTGCCCCTTCCGGCGATTCGCCCGGCGACCTACATGGGGTCGGGCAAGGTCGAGGAATTGGGCCAGCTTATCGCCGCCCGGGGTATTGCGCTGGTGGTTATGGACTGCGATCTTTCGCCCGGCCAGCAACGCAATCTGGAGCGGGCCTGGTCGGTCAAGGTGATCGATCGCACCGGCCTGATCCTGGAGATTTTCGGGGAACGGGCCCAGACCCGGGAAGGGCGGCTGCAGGTCGAGCTTGCCCATCTGACCTATCAGAAAAGCCGGTTGGTACGATCCTGGACCCACCTGGAGCGCCAGCGTGGCGGCTTTGGCTTTCTCGGTGGGCCTGGTGAAACCCAGATCGAAGCCGACCGGCGGATGATCGACGAGCGGATCGCGCGGATCCGGAAGGCTCTGAAAACGGTGGTTCGGACCCGCGATCTGCATCGCAAGGCGCGCAAGGCCGTGCCTTATCCCGTGGTGGCGCTGGTCGGTTATACCAACGCAGGAAAATCGACCCTGTTCAATCGACTTACCCACGCCGATGTGATGGCAGAGGACATGCTCTTTGCCACGCTTGACCCGACCATGCGGGGCCTCAGATTGCCCTCGGGGCGCAAGGTGATACTTTCGGATACCGTGGGATTCGTATCCCATCTTCCAACCCAGCTTATCGCTGCCTTTCGTGCCACGCTCGAGGAAGTGACCGAGGCTGATATCGTTGTTCACGTGCGGGATATCGCCCACCCGGAAACCGACGCTCAGCGTGGCGATGTGATCAAGGTTCTGGGCGATATCGGGGTTGAAGACAGGGCGGACAAGCCGGTGATCGAGGCGCTCAACAAGATTGATCTGCTGGATGCGGACAGCCGCAACGAAATGGTCGAGCGGTCGAGGCGGTTGCCCGGCAAGATCGCGCTTTCCGCCGCCAGCGGGGAGGGTGTGGACCGGCTTCTCGCCGCACTGGACGAGGAACTTGCGCGCCGCGGCGTCACACGGAAGATCAAGCTCAGTCACAGTGACGGGCCGGCAATTGCCTGGCTTTATCGTCATGGCGATGTGCTGGAACGCCATGACCGGGCGACAGCCGTGCATCTCAGCGTCCGCCTCAACGACGTCGATTGGCAGCGGTTCACCAAAACGCACGGCCACGCGGTGTGATGGAGATTGACGCCGTCAGTGCGGTGATCCGCGACGTTGCGGCGCAGGCCATCCTGCCACGCTGGCAGGCCCTTGCCCCCCATGAAATCAGCCAGAAGGAACGCGGAGACATGGTCACCGCAGCCGATCATGAGGCGGAGCGGTTGCTGGAAGACGCGCTCACCGCGCTCTTGCCCGGTTCTGCGGCGCTGGGCGAGGAGGCTGCGGCGGCTGATCCGGCGCGCTTCGACTTTCTCCATAACGCCGATCGGTTGTGGATCATTGACCCGGTGGACGGCACCAACAATTTCATCAAGGGCCAGGACAAGTTCGCCGTCATGGTGGCGCTGCTATGGGAAGGTCGTGTTGCGGCGAGCTGGATTTACCTGCCGGCCACCGATCAAATGGCGGTGGCGGAGCATGGGGCAGGGTCGGTTCTGGATGGGCGGCGCCTGAAGATGCCCGTCCCCCTGGAGGTGCCGGCGGATATGGTTGCAGCGGCGCACATCGCGCGGTTCCCCAAGGACGTTCGGGAGGAACTCAGGGCCCGAGTGAAGCGCTTCAAGGCCAACAAACCGGCATTCTGCGCGGGCTGGGACTATCTGGCCCTGGCCGAAGGGCGGCGGGACATGTTGCTT
>RFJA01000195.1 GCA_003695065.1 Alphaproteobacteria bacterium | reverse complement strand
TTCGTCCCACCAGCCGGTCGTCGTAATCGACCACCACCAGCAGGGCCAGCGGCGCTTCGAACATGCGTTCCCGGATCTCGTGAATGCGTGCGTCCTGGCGGATTGTCGAGACGTTCTCGTCAATGAGATCCTTGATCGGGGTTTGACGCAGCAGGTGCCGGGCACGTCCCCCTTCGAGATAGAGCCCGCGGCGCTCAAGCTGTTGGAAAAAGACCGATGTGGTCCCGGTGAAATGGCGGGTGGTCAGATTCGCAACCACCACCGCCACCATGAGCGCCAGCGTGACCTGATAGTCGCCGGTCAGCTCGAACACGATGAGGATGGTGGAAATGGGGGCCCCGAGCACGGCGGAGGCCACCGCGCCCATACCCACGATGGCATACAGTCCGGGATCCGAACCCACCGCCGGGAAGGCCATCTTGGCGACGACGCCGAAGGCCGCGCCAACCATGGCTCCAACAAACAGCGAGGGGCTAAACAATCCCACGCCGAACCGGCAGGCGAGCGAGATTGCCGTGGCCACGGTCTTGACTACCACCAGAGCCAGCAGAAGCCAGAGTGGGAACAGGATTTTAAGCGCTTGGTCGGTGGCGTCATAACCGACGCCGATGACTTCGGGAAACGCGATGGCCAGCGCGCCCAGAAGCACGCCCGCGATCGGAGGGCGGGCCCAGCCCGGGACTTTGTCGAAGCGATTGGCGATGTCGTCGGCCAGAAAAATGGTGCGCAGGAAAACTATCGCTGTGAACGCCGATACACCGCCCAGTAGAACGAAGGCCGGAAATTCCCAGGGCGATGCAATGTAGTAGTCGGGAATGATGAACGCCGGATAGTCGCCGTAGTAGGCTCGCGAAACGATGGTCCCTGCAACGCTGGCGATGACGATGGGCGCGAAGGCATGCAGGGCGTAATGGCCCAGAATCACTTCGAGTGCAAAGAATACGCCGGCCAGCGGCGCATTGAACGAGGCTGCAACCGCCGCCGCGACCCCACAACCGAGAAGCGTGCGGGCAAGCGCCGGGGTGAAATGAAAGGTTTTTGCCACCGCCGCCGCAAGGGTCGCGCCAAGATGCACGATGGGGCCTTCGCGCCCGGCGGAGCTTCCCGCTCCCAGCGAAAAAGCCGATACCACGGCACTAACCAAGCCGTCCTTGAGCGGCATTCGCGCATCCCTCAGTGCGTTTGCCTCGATGACGTCGGCGATACCAAGCGGGCGGTGCGTTGACAGAAGAAAGCGCAGTGCCAGGGCGACCACCACACTACCGACAACCGGTGGCAAAAAACGATGCCACCAGGGCAGTTCCCTGACGAAGGCGAGCATTTTCTCGTCCACCGTTCCAATTGCCAGCCCCTGCGTGCCCAGGATAATCTCGCGAAAGGCTATGGCAGCCAGCGATACGGTCAGGCCGATGATGGCGGCCACAATCGCTGTGGTGATCTTGTCGGAGCTGCGGAAGCCTTGGGCCAGGGCGCTCAGGGAGCGACGGACATAGGAGCGATTGTCTTGGGCGGTCACCTGCAGCGGCTCCTGGACCCTTCGGCACAGACTTTGCGGCCGTCTACCCAGGTCGCGCCGGAAAGGTCGGCAAACAGAAAATCAGCGTCCCGGAGGTCGGCGCCGGTAAAGTCGGCGCCGCGCAACACGGCCCGGTAAAAAAGCGCGTTCTGGAGGTTGGCGCCCCTGAAAGAGGCGCCGGTCAGGTCGGCCTTGGTGAAATCGGCGTTCGCAAGATTGGCGCCGCTTAGATCGACGCCAATCATAATGGCCGAAAAAAACTTGGTGCGTCGGCCATCAATCTTCTTCAGGTTGCTGCCGGTAAAATCGGACCGGGCAAAATGGCCATCCCGGAGAATGGCGCCCTCCAGATCGACGCTCTCAAACGGGCGCCCGTCTTGCAGACAGTCCTGCCAGTTTACACCCGGGGCGGCAGGGTCGGTACAGCCGGCCCAGACCCCGGACAGGGGAAGGGCGGCTCCGGCCGCAGCCGCGAGGATCATGATGGTTGCCTTGCCAAGCCCCATCGCTGGCGCCCTACGAAACCTTCGAGTCGACGGAGGGCTTGCGCCGTATACCGATCTTGTGCCCCACTTCCTTGGGACGGGCGATCCGGCTATGAGCTTCGAGAATGCGCCCCAATCGCTCCACCGTTGACACCGGTATCGAGGTGCTCTTGCGCGCGCTCAGGTCCACATGGACGGCGATCTGCTCTGACGTGGCGGCAAGAAATCCGTCACGGACCTGATAGAGCTCCATGAAACAGTGGATCCGTTTGCGATCGCGGTCGAGAAGCTGGAGACGCACGGCCACGGGATCTCCTGACAGCACTTCTTTCTGGTATGTGAAATGACTTTCCACCACAAACATCGAGCTGCCTTCGCGCCTGGTGTACTCATGGCCCAGCCCGACCACGTCGAGAAAGTTGTCGAGGGCGCGGTCGAACAAGATCGCGTAATAGGCCACATTCATATGGCCGTTGAAATCCACCCATTCGGCATCGACGGCCGTCTCGTAGAGCGTGACCGGCCTGGGCGCCAGCAGCGCGTCGAGGGTTACGTCACTCATCGAATGGTGCCAAATCTCCGACGTGTTCATGACGCACCTGCGCCGACCGCCGGGCTCTGGGCTCGTCTGTTCGCCAAGCTTTCGCCAAAAACGACCGATAATATCTGGTTCATAATCATCTTTATAAACTAGAATTGCCCCGAAACAAGAAACCCGCGGGCAAAACGCTCCTTTTCAGGGGGCGAAACGAAGGTGCTCTGATTTTGAAAAAAGCGCTGATTATAGCGGGGGGAGTCGTTGCGGTTCTGGTGGCGGCTGCGCTTGTGATCCCGAGTTTTCTGAACTGGAACCAATACAAGGCCCAGATTGAGAACGCCGTTGAGGCGGCGACAGGGCGCGATGTCACCATCGAGGGCGACATCGCGTTGACAGTTCTGCCAGCGCCCGCGTTCAGTGTCGGGAAGCTTTCGCTTGCCAATCTGCCGGGCGGTAGCACCCCTGACATGGTGACACTAGACGCTCTCGATGTGCGCATCCGTCTCTTGCCGTTGCTTCGGGGTGATGTGGATGTCGACAAGATTGTCCTTGTGGGACCGCGCATTCATCTGGAGGTGATGGCGGACGGGCGCCGGAACTGGGATTTCGCCGGTCCCGAGGGGGGGCAGGATGAGCGAGCCGAGCGCCGATCTGCCGACGTGCGGGTCAACCGCTTCGTGATCGAGGACGGAGTGGTGGTCTATCGGGATGGTGCCACGGACTCCCTGGAAAGGATCGAGGCGCTCAACGCGGTGGTCTCGGCGGAGAGTCTTGCGGGGCCTTTCAAGATCAAGGGCGACATGGTGATACGCGAGACCCCGCTCGCGTTCGCTGCCTCTGTGGGTCGGACCGGCAACGGCAAAATTCCGGTTAGCCTTGACCTGACATTCAACGGGGCGCGCGCCGAAGCAGCCTTCCGCGGTCTCGTGGATACGGGGAAGCCGCGCTCTGCCGAGGGGACCTTCAAGGTCAGGGGTATGGACATCGGCGCCCTCGTCCTCACCCTGACCCGGGCGGTGTCGGGCAAGGGCACGGTGGTGGAAGTTCATCAGCCAATGACTCTGGAGGCGGCCTTCATCGGCAGCGAGACCGGTGTGCGCACGACTGCGATGCTGTTCACTGTCGGGTCGTCCCGGGGAGAGGGGCGTGTATCCGCCAGTTGGGAGGGGGCGCCGCAGTTTGACGTGGATCTGGCGTTGAGTACGCTCGATCTGGACGAACTGGCACCCTCGGTTGCCGGTGAGCCGGGCAAGGTGCAGGGGGAACCCTTCGCCCTTCCGGATCCCGCCATTCTGTTGCCGGGAGAGGTGAGTGGGCGTTTCGTGCTAGCGGCCGAGGCGGTGCGCTACCGCGAGCGGGTGATTCGACAGGCCAAGGTTGCAGGGCGTGCCGACAGGGGGCGTCTCGACATTGAGCAGGTCGGTGCGATCCTGCCGGGCGGCGCTGACCTCAAGCTGCAAGGACAAGTGACTGAGGCCGTGTCAGGCGCCCGGTTTGCCGGCAAGGTGGAGGCTACGGCCAACAATCTGCGGGGGCTTCTTGAATGGCTGGATCTGACACCGGAAGGGCTGGAGGCCGGCCGTCTGTCGTCCTTCGCCGTAAAGGGCGATGTGTTTCTCAGCAAAACCGAAGCAGGCGTTGCGAATGCACTCGTGCGCCTCGATACGGCCAATTTCAATGGCGATTTGGCGGTGCGCCCGGGAACACCGCTGGGGGTGCGAATCAACGGGGCTCTGGACCGCCTCGATCTGGGCTATTATCTGCCCAAGGACGCAGGCTGTTTCGGTGGCAGCGCGGGAGAGGGCGGGACGGATCCGCTGTCCCTGTTCAATGGCGATATTGTTCTGACCGTGGGCCGTCTGTCCTGCCCCGAGACCAGATTCGACGACCTGTCCATCGACGCGCGGTTGTCGGATGGTGCTCTGGTCGTGCGAAAGTTCACCGCCAAACGCGCTGCCGGCCTGCGGCTGGCGGTCAGTGGCCGGGTCGACGGACCCTCAGCGACACCCCGGTTCGATCTGACAATTGATGCGGGCGGGCCTTCGCTCAGTGAGGTGGAGCGGCTGTTTCCCGATGTTCTGCCCAGACCGGCCGCTCAACTCGGTGCCTTGGGGTACGCGGGCAAGATCTCTGGTACGCCGCAGAATATGGTTGCCGAGGGAACACTGGACCTTGGCGCAACCACCTTTGCGGGCCGGGTGAACGTCGCGTTCAAAGCCGAAGCGGAAAAGGACGAGGTCGGACTTGACGCCATAGACAGCAATTTCACCCTGAAGGCGGCAAGTCTCGCCCGTTTCATCACGCAGTGGGACCTGCCGCTCGCGCCACCGCAACCCCGGGACGACCGGGCGCTTGATCTCGGCGGGACCGTAAAGGGATCGCCGATGGATATGGCGGTTGATCTTTCCGGCAAACTGGCTGACACGAAATTTTCGGCCGCGGGGACGGTTCGTCGGTTGGCGGAAAATCCGACCTATGAACTGGCGGTGACTCTGGATGGCAAGGATCTCAAAACCTTTATGCGCGGGGTTGGCATTAACTTTGAACCTGCCGATCCGCAACTTGGCCCCTTGAAGGTCAGGGCTGCGCTGAGCGGTGGCGCCGAATCCCTGGCGCTCAAGATCCCCTCGGGTCAAGCGGGTCCGGTGGTATTCAACGGGGCAGCCACCGTCACTTTTGCACAGTCGCGGCCCATGGTGGCTGGCGACATTCGGGCCGGCAATCTGCCGCTTGACCGGTTCCTGGCGCCGAGACCCAAAGAGGCAGAAAAGGCCGCGGTCAAATACCAGTGGTCGCGCGAGCCTTTCAACAACGACTGGCTTGAGGCTTTTGACGCCAATCTCCGGGTCCGCGCGGATTCGGTCACCCTTCGTGATTACCGCTTCGAACAGCCGAAATTCACCCTGGCGATTGCCAACGGTGGTCTGGAGTTGCGCGACCTCACCGGAAAGCTGTTTGAAGGCGACGTGGCGCTTGCCATGCGCTATGGCGGCAGTCGGACTTCGGAGCTTTCGCTAGCGCTGTCACTCAACAATGCGTCACTGGAAAAAGCGCTGGGAACCGCGCTCGGAGTCGGTGCGTTGACCGGGACTGTCAGCTTCCAAAGCGATCTGGCGAGCACCGGCGCGACCCCCCTTGATCTGGTGCGCGGTCTGAATGGCGCAACCAGAATATCGGTGTCCGAAGGCGAAATCCGCGGCATCGACCTGCCGCGGTTGAGCCGGAACATGAAATCGATGAACAGTGTGGAGGCGTTTGGTCGTGTTCTTGGTTCGGCGCTCGCCGGCGGGACCACCGGGCACAAGGGCTTTGCCACCACTATAAACACCGAGGACGGCGTTTTCACCATGAACGATGTGGTGGTCGAGCTCGATGCGGGCAAAGCGTTACTGGGTGGCCGGGTTGATTTGGTCAAATGGCTGATCGGCGCCAAGGGGCGTCTGCAATTGACCGAGCATCCTTTGGCGCCGCCGATCGGGGTCGATATCGCCGGTAGCTTGAGCGCTCCAACGATCAACTATCAGACTCGCGAAATCAAGGCCTACATGGCGTCCGAGATCAGCAAGGCGCTTCTTGACAAGGCAACCGGCGGCGGACTTGACCAGCTTTTGGGTATTCCGAAAAAGCCGGAGCCGGCTGCGGCTCCGGACGGTCAGCCGACGACCCCCAAGGCCCGGGATGCGGGCACTGGCCAGGAACCAGCCTCCGAGCCAGCGCCCCAAGAGGACCCGGCGATGCAACTGTTTCGCGGAATTCTCAAGTCTCTCGAAAAGAAGGATGAGGCGCCGCAAGAGTAGGGTGGCGTCAATCTTCAAGGAGATGGCGGTTTTCGAACACGTACAGTCGCAGCGCGCTTGATAGGTTGCCGCCGCGTTCGCGGTCGATTTCGGCGATCAGCGCGGCCACGGGCTGGCCCCGGCGTCGCGCAAGCCGATTGAGAGCTTCCCAGAACGTCGGCTCCAAAGAAATGCTGGTGCGATGACCGGCGATGGTGACGGAGTACTTGCGGATTCTGCCGCCGGCCCCTTTCCACGTCCCGCCGGTCATCGGTCGAGCCGATTCAGGCCTTGGGGCCGATCATGTCTTCGGGGCGGACCACCGCGTTGAACTGCTCCTCGGTGACCAGTTCCAGTTCAAGGGCGGATTCGAGAAGCGTGATCCCCTTCTTGTGGGCATTCTTGGCAACCTTGGCCGCATTGTCGTAGCCAATGGCCGGCGCGAGGGCGGTGACCAGCATCAGTGAGCGGTTCATCAGGTCGGCGATCCGCTCCCGATCCGGTTCCAGGCCGGCCAGGCAGCGGTCGGTGAAGCTGCGGGCCGCGTCCGCTAGCAGGCGGATCGACTGCAGCACATTGTAGACGATCATTGGTTTGTAGACGTTGAGCTCCAGATGTCCCTGGCTGCCGGCAAAGGTCACGGCCGCCTGATTGCCCATCACATGGGCGCACACCTGGGTCAGCGCCTCGACCTGGGTCGGGTTCACCTTGCCCGGCATGATGGATGAGCCCGGCTCGTTTTCAGGCAACTTCAACTCGCCAAGGCCGCAGCGCGGACCGGAACCCATCATCCGGATGTCGTTGCCGATCTTGAACAGGCTGGCGGCGAGCGTTCCGAGCACACCGGAAATTTCCACCATGGCGTCGTGGGCGGCCAGCGCTTCGAACTTGTTGCGGGCGGTCACGAAAGGCAAACCGGTGATTTTGGCGATTTCCTCGGCGACGGCAACGTCAAAGCCGGGCAGGGTGTTGAGACCGGTGCCGACCGCGGTGCCACCCTGGGCCAGTTCATAAAGCCGCGGCAGTGCAGCCTTGACTCGGTCGATGCCGTTGGCGACCTGATGCGCATATCCCGAGAACTCCTGGCCCAGAGTCAGCGGCGTCGCATCCTGCATGTGGGTGCGTCCGATCTTGATGATGTCATTCCAGCCCTGCGCCTTTTCGGCCAGCGAAGCGTGGATATGTTCAAGCGCCGGAAGCAGGCGGTGATGGATCTCTTCCACCACGGCGATATGCATGGCCGTCGGGAAGGTGTCGTTGGACGACTGGGAGCGGTTGCAGTGATCGTTGGGATGCACCGGGTCCTTTGATCCCAGTTGGCCGCCCAGGATCTCGATCGCCCGGTTGGAAATCACCTCGTTGGCGTTCATGTTGGATTGAGTGCCTGATCCGGTCTGCCACACCACCAGGGGAAAATGATCGTCGAGCTTGCCGTCGATGACTTCCTGCGCCGCTTCGGAAATGGCCTCGGCAATCCGGTCTTCGAGGTTGCCAAGCCGCTGGTTGGCGCGCGCGGCTGCTTTCTTGATGATTCCCAGAGCACGCACCACCGGCTTCGGCATTTTCTCCCATCCAATGGGAAAGTTCTGGAGAGAACGCTGGGTCTGGGCTCCCCAGTACCGGTCAGCGGGTACTTCGATCGGACCAAAGGTATCCTGTTCAATGCGGACTTTGGCGGCGGTATCCATCGGCGGTGTCTCCTCCTGTCATGACAAAGCTGTGGCCCGGCGTAGGCCCGTTGGGGAACTCGCCCGGCGTCACGCGATTCAGGCAGGGTTTTACTTTTTCTTGCGGAACGCGTCCAGCGTCACGACATTGGGCTCGCCGCTGTCCTCGGCATCGACCGGGGTGTCCCCTGATCCGGGCGTTTTGTCCGTGCCGGCGGAGGGGTTGCCGGCCGGTTCGCCGTCGTCATGGGCCGGCTCCGCCTCCTGGCGCTGAAACTGGAGGCCAAACTCGACGCTGGGATCGAGAAATCCGGTAACCGCATCGAACGGAACGCGCAGCACGGCGGGCTTTCGGTTGAAGCTCAATCCAACCTCGAAATGATCCGCTTCGACCTTAAGGTCCCAGAACTGGTTCTGAAGGACGATGGTCATTTCCTCCTTGTAGCGTTCCCGCAAGTCGTTCGGGATGGAGACACCGGGGTGATCGGTCCGGAACGCAATATAGAAATGGTGCGATCCCGACAGACCGTGCCGCGCGGTATCTTCGAGCACTTCGCGTACCACGCCGAGGAGTGCTTTCTGAACCATCTCATCGTAATGAAAATGTTGCTGCGTCATTGTTCCGCACTCGCTTTGCGGCGAGGCACCGTCCCGATTATGAAGAGCTTATTTAAAATTCGTGACCATTTATATAACGTTCCCTCGAGCATCGCGAGTCACAAATTCAGGGCGGGTAAAACAGGAGAAGCCGCGTGAAAGCTGTGTTGTGTAAAGCCCCGACGGGAATCGACGATCTCGTTGTCGAGGATGTTCCGTCACCTCGTCCAGGAAAGGGAGAAGTCCTGATCGCAGTACAGGCCGCCGGGGTCAATTTCCCCGACATGCTGATCGTCCAGGGAAAATACCAGTTTAAGCCGGACCCGCCGTTCTCCCCCGGTGGTGAACTGGCGGGAGAGGTGATCGCGTTGGGTGAGGGCGTGACGGATTTTGCGGTTGGCGACCGGGTGGCGGCAATGACCGTCTGGGGGGCGTTTGCCGAACAGGTGGTGGTGCCAGCCCGTAATCTCGTCCGGATTCCCGACGCCATGGATTATGAAACTGCTGCCGCGCTATTCCTGACCTACGGCACCGCCTATCACGCGCTCAGGCAGCGCGGTAATCTCGCTCCTGGTGAAACGCTGTTGGTGCTGGGTGCTGCGGGTGGTGTCGGGCTGGCAGCGGTTCAACTGGGAAAGGTGTTGGGCGCGCGGGTTATCGCCGCGGCAGGAGCGCCGGAAAAGCTGGAGGTTGCGCGCGAGGCCGGGGCTGATCATCTGGTCGATTATACAACGGAGTCGCTCAGGGATCAGGTCAGGGCGCTGACCGGCGGCAAGGGCGCTGACGTGATTTTCGACCCGGTGGGAGGTGACGCGTTCCAGCAGTCCATGAGTGCCATCAACTGGAACGGCCGGCTTCTGGTGGTGGGCTTCGCCAGCGGCGAGATTCCGAAACTGGCGGTTAACCGGGTCTTGCTGAAAGGATGTGCGGTCGTGGGTGTGTTCTGGGGTGCGTTTACCGAGAAAGAGGCCGCGCTCAACGCGGCCAACAACCGGGACCTCCTGAGGTTCTGGGAAGAGGGCAAGATCCGCCCGCTGATTTCGGCCAGCTATCCGCTCGAAAAGGCGCGCGACGCGCTGCGCCAGTTTGAGACTCGCAAGGTCGTGGGC
>RFJA01000194.1 GCA_003695065.1 Alphaproteobacteria bacterium | reverse complement strand
GCCCGCCGATCCGAAGGCCGAATGGAAAACCCGCGAGATCGCCAACTTCCTCCACCTCTCCCACAACTTCCATCCCGTCAACTGGGACGACGATCCCGAAGAGGAACTGCTCGTGGCCGCGAAGGAAGGCGCCTGGCATTTTGACCGCAAAGGCGGCCAGTGGCTCGGCCGCCAGCTCACCCGCGACTGGTGCGGCGAAATCCGCGACGGTCGCCTCCCCGGCGGACGCCGCTTCTTCGCCACCGTCGAGCCCATGCACGGCGTCCGCTCCGCGGTCTATGTGCAGCCGAAGAACCACCGCGACGGATGGAAACGCGCCGCCGTGCTGGACGACCAGCTCAAGGACGGACACGCCGTGGCGATCGCCGATTACCTGGGCGTCGGTTCCGACCAGGTCGTTGTCGGCTGGCGCGCCATGCACCCGCGCGGCGTGCCCGGCATCAAGCTCTTCACCCCCTTGAACCAAGACGGCACCCGCTGGCGCGAAACCCTGCTCTCCAACGGCCCCATTGCCGTCGAGGACATCAAGGTCGGCGACCTCAACGGCGACGGCCGGCCCGACATCGTGGCCGCCGCGCGCCAGACCAAAAACCTCCGCATTTTCTTCACCCTCCCATAGCAGCGGGCGTGAGCGAGCAGACAGCCGCTTCCCATCGACGGCAGCGACCATCTCCCTACCGCCCCGCCGCCCGCCAAGCTATTGCCCGCCCCCGTTGCCACCACAAGTGGTGTCGTCGTTCCAACACGTAGAATAGGGACCGCATTGGCAGCCAGCGGATCCTTGCACAGGCACCCACTGCCCAGACGGCGGATCCCATACCATTTGCGTTCCTTCCAGCATCTCCGGCGCGTTCGTCATGCATTCCCACTCGGATGTTGGATCGCCTGCGTCGCAGAGTTGCACTGTGCTTGTCTTACAGAGAATCACACCAGCAAGGATATCGCACCCGATGACGTAATCCCGGCACTTGGCGCAGTTTGCGGTGGCTGCGACTCCGATACTCACCGCAAGCATCGCGGTCACGACTATTGATTCAGTCAGGTATTTTTTCATGTCTTCGACTACTTTGTTCCATGTTTCTTGTGGAGATGAGCAGCAGGGTCAGCGCAGCTACGGATATGGCTGCAAAAATGATCAATGGCGCGTAGCTTCGCTCACTGTGATGCTCAGAGTTTTGCCGTGCCACTCTGGCTTTCTGCCAGCGATGGTTTTTGCTGGAAAGCACGGTTTGCGCATTGGGAATGACCTCGCCTTTCGCGAGCTTCAACTGAGTCGGCCGGCCTCGATCATCCAGTGGGACTCGGAAATCCAGGAATACACCAGCGGCAGGAGCTCGTTCTGCACTGTCACCATGCGGCACGGCGGCCGCCTCAAAAAAGTTTGTAACACTGCCGGCTACCGTATATCGCAGCCTGGGCTTGCCGGTCGAAAAATCCGGAAGCAATGCCTCGAACAAAAACTCCCGCGGGATTCGACCTCTTCCAGAGTCTGTGAAGCGCACCACTCGATAGGAGGCTCTCAGAAAGCCCTTATCAAAAGGCGGCGCGTAGCGCTTCCACCGAGAATCGTTTTCGCTCTGTGCGGGAACGGGCTGTGCTCCCATAGGCGGCGGCGCATGATAATAGTATAATCCAGCATTATGGAAATCCACAGATACAGGAGCCCAATCGTCGCTTGAACGATCAACGGTGATGACCTCCCCATCAATCCACGGTCCAGGCTCGTCCGGCTCGATTCGGTCCCCTATCGGTGGGCACTTGGAGGAACTATTGGTTGCGAAAAACGGCGCTGAACAGAACGCCAGCCAGACAACATCTGAAAATGCGCCGCGGCCGACCGGCACAGCGCCCGGGACAACTCGTCCAGTGCCCGAGCTTTCCGTTTGTGCGGGAGCGTTTCGTTCAGAAGACAACGCATTTGAGTTTCCCTCATCAGGAAAGGAACGTGTTTTGGCGGAATCACCATTCAGCGCGTCCAGAAGAAACTCCCGATAGGCATTGAAACTATATTGGGCGTTCCGAAAGTCAAAACACACCACCGCGTTTGACAGGCTCCAGGTATGGTATTTGGAAATAAAATGGACCGGGCTGGATTGCGGCAGCCTCACGATCTCCAGGCGGAATTCATACGGCGCTTTCCTTACCCATGCTGAAAACTGATTCGTGTAGGCAAGCGTGGCCTTTGGCTGCGACAAAAACTCGTGTGCAACCGTGTATCCTTGAAAGCACAGGACCGGGCTTTGGGCCGCATTGTTGCCGGCGCCAGACGCTTGAAAAGCCAGAAGAGCGATTACCGCCACTACGGCGTGTATTTGGAATGCGGACAGTCGGGTTGCCTGTCGAGTCTGCCCTTGCGTGCTCGAGACTATGGGCGATTCCGGGACAATGCAGAGATTGCCATACCGCTCCGGGGCCTTGATCAGGGCAGGCTTGGCCCGGCCAATGATTTTATCGGTGGTTTGTTCCATCGTCCATCAAGGAGAAAATGCTGCTTTCCAACAAGCAAAACCGCGAGGGGGGGGAGTCAAGAGATTTCTTTGCGGAATTCTGATCAGCGAATTGAGTCAAAATAGATGACACCCGAGCGGCGAAGCCGCGAGTGTGCTTGAGGAAACGTTGCGCCAGAATAAATGACACAGGATGGGTCCACCATCCGAAATGAGCCAGAAGAGTAAGGACGAGTACGTCGAGAAGATGCGAATGCGCTACCAGAGCCGCGGCCGCGAAGGCAAAAGCAGACTGCTCGATGAGTTGGTCGAGGTATGCGGATTGAGCCGAAAGCACGCGATCAAGCTGATGAACCGGCCGGTGGGATCGACCATTGGCAGGACCCAAATCCGGGGTCGCAAGCCCGTATACGGGGAAGCCGAACGCGAGGTCATCAAAGTCATCTGGCTGGCGGCTAACCAGCCCTGTGGCAAGCTGCGCAAGCCGATGATGGAGATTTGGCTGCCGCACTACGAGAAGCGGTATGGCCGGCTGGGTAACGGTTTGCGTCAGCGGCTCAAAACCATCAGTGCCCGCAGCATCGACCGCCTGCTGGCACCGGTGAAAGCCTCCGAGAAGCGCAAGCGCAACAGCGGGACCAAGCCGGGAACCCTGATCAAGACCCAGATC
>RFJA01000018.1 GCA_003695065.1 Alphaproteobacteria bacterium | reverse complement strand
GACTGGGCCTTGCGGAACTACCCGGTGGGCGAGCGGGATCGAAAGCGCGTGTCGGATGCCATGCAGGCGGCATTTCTGACCCGACCTTCGTGGGAATGGGAGGCGATCTTCGGTGCGGCCAAGGCCCCCGCCAGCGCGCAGCGCAGTTCGCGCGAATGGCTGGCCGATCCGCATGCGCTGGCCTCGGGGCTGGTTCTGACGGTAGATGACCCACACCATGGGCCAATGCGGCAGTTGGGCAATCTGGCATGGCTGCTAGGGGATGCGGGCGCGATGGACAAACGGCCCAGTCCAGTGGCCGATGAGTTCCGCGCCGATCTGCCCACGCTCCTGTCTGAGGCCCCGCGTGCCGCGCCACAGGGCGATGGCACAGGCGGCTGGCTGGATGGGCTGTGTGTGGTGGACCTGACCAACGTGATCGCTGGCCCGACCATCGGCGCGACGCTGGCGCGGTTCGGGGCCAAGGTGACGTCGGTTCAGCCGGTCAGCCCCTCGGTCGATCCGTGGAATGCCATCGTCTTTGGCCTGCACGCCCATCGCGGTAAGGACAGCGTCTTGCTGGATCTGGGCAGCGCGGCAGGTCGCGCGGCGCTGGAGCGGCTGATCGCGGGGGCCGATGTGGTGACGATGAACGGCACCGATGAACAGCGCGACGCGCTTGGCCTTTCGCCCCAAAGGCTGGCGGCACTGAACCCGCGCGCGATCCTTGTGCAGCTGGACGCATGGGGCGGGCCGCTGCGCGGGCCGAAATCGGATCATCTGGGCTATGACGATCTGGCGCAGGCCGCGACCGGCGTGATGGTGCGCTTTGGCGGCGGGCCGGACACGCCCGAGGAACACGCCCATTTCGGCACCATTGATGCACTGACCGGCTATGCCGCCTGTGTGGCCCTTGGTGCAGCGCTGGAACGGCGAAGCCTGACCGGCAAGGGCGGCGTGGCGCGGGCGGCGCTGGCCGGGTGTGGCGCGATGATCCAGGCGCAGTTCATGTATGACTTTGCCGGGCGCGCGCCGTTCGATGAACCCACCGGACGGCAGGCACGCGGCTGGGGTCCGTTTTATCACTGCTACCATGCCGCCGATGGCTGGCTGTTCCTTGCCGCCCCGACCGAGCGTGCCGCCGCGCTGGCCCGCGTGCCAGAACTGGCCGATCTGGCGGAGCGGGACCAAGACGGGCTGACCGAGGCTCTGGCCGAGCGGTTCGCCACCTATCCCATCGCACATTGGCAGGCGCGCTTTGCCGATGGACAGGCCAGCGTAGTGCCTCTGGGCTCACTTTCGGCCAATCGCGATGCGAACCTGCACCACGAAAGCAACGGCCCCGCCGAAATACGGCAAGCCACCTATCGCGCGATCCGGCATGATCGGCACCCGATGGGTCGCTGGGTCGATCTGGTCGCGCCCAATGCCGTTCGACCCGACCGCGCCGCGATCACCATCCCCGGCCATGCGCCCAAACCCGGCGCGCAGACCCGCGCGATCCTGTCGCGGATCGGGCTGACAGAGGCCGAGATCACCGCCATGATAAACGACGGCACCGCCGCCGAAGGCTGGTCCGAAAAATACCTGCCGGAGTAGCAGTATGACAACCGAAGGCCCCGGCCCGGCGATCACCCCTCGCACACGCGCCCGCGCGCGGCACATTCTGGACCATTTCTACATCGGGCCGGCGCGAGATCCCCAGGTGCTGGAAATCTGGGGCTATACCCCGCGCATGACCTATGCGCCGGGAGAGGAGGTCGTGCTGCATGTCTCGACCACCGCCGACCGCTGGTCGTTCGAGGTAGGGCGGGATGGTGCGACCTATGAACCTCTACTCCGGGTCGAAGACCTGCCGGGCAGGCATCACGACACGCCCGCCGATTGCTCGGTCAGCGGCTGCAACTGGCCGGATAGCGCCCGCTTTACCGTGCCCGATGGCTGGCGCCCCGGTGGCTACCTGATCACCCTGACCGCCGAACGCGATGGCGACCGGGTCGAGGAACATCACCTGATCCTGATCCGCCGCGCCCCCCAGCTGCCGCGCGCGCCTTATGTGCTGGTCTGCGCCACAGGCACGTGGCTGGCCTATAACTGCTGGGGCGGGTCGAACCATTACGAGGGGATCACCGGGCCCGAGGGTAATGAGTTTTCCCCGGTCGTTTCTACCCAGCGACCGTGGACACGGGGGTTTTGCAAACTGCCCGCTGGTGCGCCACGCGCCTTGGCCGACCATCCGCCCCGGCATGGCGAGATGACGCGCTATCCTTACATGGAATGGGCCTATGCCTATGGCTATTCCAAGAAATACGCCTCAGCCGGGTGGGCCAGCTATGAAAGACACTTTGCCCGCTGGGCAGAAAGCGCGGGCTATGATCTGGACTTTTGCACCCAGCACGATCTGGACGCCGACCCCGACCGCCTGACCGGCCATGCCTGCGCGATCTTCGTCGGGCATGATGAATACTGGAGCGCGCCCATGCGCGACGCGGTCGATGCTTACGTCGATTCGGGCGGGCGCGTGGCGCGATTTGCGGGCAATTTCCTGTGGCAGACGCGGATCAGTGACGAGGGTCGCACCCAGACATGTTTCAAATACTTGGCGGATCGCGACCCGATGGCCGCCAGCGACACCCCCCACCTGACCACCGCCGCGTGGGAGATCGCGCCGGTAAACCGCCCCGGCGCGCTGACTTTTGGTGTCAACGCCCTCCGCGGGGTCTATGCGGGGCTGGGGCGCTGCGCAGGCAACGGGCCGGGGGGCTTCACCATTTTTCGCCCCGGACACTGGGCGTTAGAGGGCGCGGGGCTGGGCTATGGCGATGTTCTGGGCGCATCCTCGCGCATCTTCGGGTATGAGGTCGATGGGCTGGACTACCGGATGGAGGACGGCCTGCTTTTTCCCACCTGCACCGACGGGGCGGTGCCTGACATCACCATCCTTGCCATGGGGCTGGCCACGAATATCGAAGCGGATACCGGGGTCTGGGGCGAAACGCTCTATATCGGCAGCGCGGATGCGGCGTTCAAAGCGATGGCGCTTTATGGCGAGGTCACGCCTGAAACGCTGGACGCCTGCGCGCGCGGCAATGGCATGATCGTGCATTGGCCCAAGGGGAAGGGAGAGGTGTTCACCGCCGCCACCTGCGAATGGGTGGCGGGGCTGATGCGCGGCGATGCGCAGGTGATTGCCGTCACGCGCAACGTGCTGGACCGGTTCGGCGACACACAAAAATGACCGGGCACCCATTGGCACCCGGCCAGACCACGTTTGGTGGTTACTCGACAATCGCGGCCTGATAGGCGGTGGCGTCGATGATGCCGAAGAACGCGCCCATTTCGGGCATTTGCGACAGCGCGCCAAGCGCGGCCATGAATTGCGGCTGGCTTTCCCAGCCGATCATCACGACGCGCTGACCATCGGCGGTGACGAACTCGCGGTCGAAGATGTAGCCGGGTTGTTCGGCCACGCGCTCGAAGAATACCGCGCGGGCCGCATCGAAACTGCCTTCTTCGCCAGGTTTTGGCGTGCGCACGGCAACCTCCAGAACCTGCCCGGGGGCGTTGATGTGGTCTTCCAGGATGAACGGTTGGCCATCGGCGGGGGCGACCTGCACGAAGGCCTGCATGTTGACCTTCTCGAAGAAGGATTGCACCACCGGCATTGTCATCATGGCCGCCGAGGCCGCGTTGAAGTCCTCGATCGAGGACCAGCGGGTCAGGCCAACATAGACCGGCAGCGGGCCCGGTTCGGGGAAGGTGAAGAAGGCGCGCAGCGTCCAGTCTTTTTCGACGCCGGGCGTTTGCGCCAGACCTTCGAGCAGCGGCGCGCGCGCAGCGGTCCAGTCGGCGACATCGCCGTTCTTCACTTCCTGGATGGCGATCTCATAGACGGGTCCGGTCAAGGTGGCCTCCTCTGCCAGGGTTGCGCCCGCCGTCAGAGCGAAGGCGGTAGAGAGGGCGAGAGCTTTCAGCATTCTATCCTCCGTGGGTTGGAATGGAGACACTGTGCCGTGTGCGCTTTCAGATAACTATGTGCGATGTTTCAACGATACTGTTAGCCTATGCCTATGAGCGATCTCGACCTGCTGCGCCCGATGCTGGCCTTTGCGACGGTGGTGGAAACCGGCAGTTTCCGCGCCGCCGCCGACCGGCTGGCGCTGTCCGCGCCCTATGTCAGCCAGATGGTCTCCGACCTAGAAGCGCGGCTGGGGCGGCAACTGCTTTATCGCTCGACCCGGCGCATCGCTCTGACTGTCGAGGGTGAGGCATTCCTCCCCCATGCGCGCACGCTGTCTGAAGCCTTCGCCGAGGGACTGGATACCGTGCGCGATGCACGGCGCGGGTTGACGGGGCGGCTGAGGGTTTCTGCGCCCACGGTTCTGGCCAGTCCGGCCTTTGCCCGCGTGGTCAGAACCTTCACCGCCGACCACCCCGGCATCGCGCTGGAGATCGACCTGGACGATCGCGCAATCGACCCGGTCGCCGCTCAGGTCGATCTGGCGCTGCGCATCGGTGATCCGGGAAACGACCCGCGCCTGGCGCGCAAGCTGTTCACCACGCGCGGGGTGATCTGTTGCGCGCCGGATCTGGCCCCGACGATCCGAAAGCCCGGGGCCCTGTCCAAGCTGATTTGGCTAAGATCGCCCTTGACGCCCGCGCACCTTGCCTTGCGCGGGCCGGACGGACGGTCCGTCACAGCCGAACCGGCGCGACAGATCGTCATCAACAACGCCGCCTTGATCCGTGCCATGCTCATCGAGGGGAACTGCTTTGCACTCCTGCCTGAATTCACGGTGCGCGAAACTCTCGTGGCATCGGTTCTCGGAGTCGCTTGTCCCCAATGGGTTGTGCCGGACGTCAGTGTTTATGCCTTGTATACGGAGCGAAGGACCGCGCTCACCAACGCCCGCGCCTTTGTTGACGAGGTCTTGTCGGCAATAGTCGGCAGATAGGGCCAAGCGTGGAAATTGCCGCATCCTTACGCGGGGCAGCAGGCTTCCTGCAGGCCACCTCATGTCCGAAAGGCATACGCGCCATGGCGATAATCTAAGGAATGGTCCTGTCTAGTCCTCGCGGGATGCGCTTGTCGGGGTCATAGAACGGCAGATCGGTGATTGTGCAGGGCATCAAAGCTCCTGTGTCGGACCGCACTTCGAGTTCTCGCCCGATCCAATCGCCGGCCTTGGACATTCGAGCATAGCCAATGCCTTTTCCGAGGAAGGGTGACTTTGCTCCGACGGTCACATGCCCCACTACCCCAGCTTCGTCGAGGATGACGTGGCCGTCCCGCGGTGCTTCGGGGCAGGTGAGGCCGAATAGCCTGCGCGCGCGCGGAGCCTTCAGAAGTGCCTTTCGACCGATGAAATCCGCTCCGTCAAGCTCGACAAACGCTCCGAGCCCAGCCTCCCAGGGATTTGTTGTCAGGTCGAAGTCAGTGCCACTGTCGAGGATCCCCGCCTCAATCCGTCGAATCCCCATCGACGCGACCGAGCCGAACTTCATGCCATGTGGACTGCCGGCCGAGATCACCCTTGCCCAGAGCGCATCGGGATCGGTCTTCGCCTGCGTATAGATTTCGTAGCCGATTTCACCAGTCCATCCGGTGCGCGACACATAGACATCCTGTCCCGCGATGCTGAAGAAGCCAGAATGGAAATAGCCCATCTTCTCGGTGACTTCACCATCCGTCAGGTCTTGTAGGATGGCAAAGGAAGCCGGACCCTGAATCTGCAGAACGCGTGATTTCGGGTCGGTGACCGTGACGTTGAAGCCCTCGGCATGGGCTAGGAGCCAGGTTTCGAGTGCCCCGTCTGGCTGGACATACCAGAACCGGTTCTCGTCAAGTCGGAACAGAACGCCATCGATGAACAAGCCACCGTGATGAGCGCATGCGATCGCATACCTCCCTCGGCCAAGCTTGAGGTCGCCGACCCGTCGCGAGAAGATGCGTTCCATGAACGGCACCGCGTCCGGTCCGTTGATTTCGACAGGTCGCTCCGGGACATCATAAAGCATCGCTTTCCGGCGGAGGGTCCAGTAACAGGCATCAACATCCTCGCCGACATGCTTGGCGTAGAACCGTCCTGCATAGACACCCATGAGAGTTTCGGGGGTCTCCCAGAGGTGCCGGAAGGGTGATTGTTCAAATCGGCGTGCACCGACGCGTACCGTGTCGCTTGGATCGAAATGGATAGAGTCACTCACCTGGCGGATCCTTCTGGCAAGGGGTAGGGTTTCTACAGGATCTGAGACGAACTACTCTTTTGCAAAACATTTGATCCGCCTAGTGAAGTTAGATAATCTAACGTATGTCCGACTGGCTACCCTCGCTGAATACCCTGCGCGCCTTCGAGGCGACGGCGCGGCACCTGAGCTTTGTCGGCGCAGCTGCGGAACTCCACGTCACTCCCGCAGCGGTAAAGCAATTGGTGCGCAAGCTCGAAGCGGGACTCGGTCTTCCGTTGGTCGAACGCGCCGGGCGCGGACTGAGACTGACTGCGGCAGGAAAGGCCGGTGTCGACGAGATGACGAAAGGTTTCGAGCATCTAGCCGCGGCAGTCCGGCAGATGCGCAACGAGGGCGGGCGGCGCCGCCTTGTCGTGTCGGCCGAACCGTCATTTGCCACCGCTTGGCTGATACCGCGGCTTTATCGGTTCCGACTTCGCGCGCCCGATGTTGATGTGCTGATCGATTCCTCCACGCATTTAGTCGATCTGGTGCGAGGTGACGCGGACATCGCAATCCGTTTTGGCGCGGCTCCGGATGGCGCATTGGTGACCCGGCGGCTCTTTGATGAGGAACTATGCGCTTTCTGCAGTCCAGCTGTTGCCGCTGGACTTTGCAAGACAGCGGACCTTGCGCAGTGTCAGTTCATCCATTGGGAGACATCTGCCCTTGGATGGGCGACAAGCACGCGCACGTGGATGGAGTGGCCCCGGTGGCTGGAAGGAATCGATGCATTATGGGTTGTTCCCGACAGTGGATTGCGCTTCAGCGACTACAATCTTGCGGTCCAGGCCGCGATCGCAGGTCAAGGGGTCGTGCTGGGAAGTCGGCCCGTACTTGCCGATCTCGTCGCGGCGGGGCTGCTAGCCCTTGCGGTGCCGCAGAGCCTGCGCACAGATGTTGGCTATGACGTGATGACAGTAGACAGAACGCTTGAAAGGCCCGAAGTCGCAGGATTTGTTGATTGGATCTTGGCCGAAGCTGAAAGCGTCCGTCAAACCACGTAATGAGCCGCCGAAGCGACAGCAGGAGCAGAAGCACGGCGAGGACTATGGCGCCGCAGCGCAGCGCCGCCCGCACCCACGGGCTGGCCGCGAACCCGGTCAGAAGCGCGGCGATCACCGCCGCTCCCGGCGCCAGTCGTCGAGGCGGGCATAGATGGTGACCGCGATGCCACCGAGTGCCACCGCGATGAACACCCAGCGCAGGGTATCGAGATAAGGCACCAGCGGGAGGATGGCGGTCTGGGTCTCGGCGAGGACGCTCTGCGCCACCTCGACACCGGCCGCTCCGAGCGTTGCGACGCCCGCAGCACCGCCGCCTTTCAGGGTGCGGCTCTGCGCCAGGACCTCGCGCGCGGGCGGCGTCTCCGCTGCGAATGCCGTCGCCCGGACCGGGAACCGCTCGCCCCACTGACGCGCCGGCCCGAGATCGATGTGCATGAAGCCCGAGCGCGGATAGAAACCGAACCCGAGAAACCCGACCTCGCGCGCCGCCGCCTCGAAGGCCACGGGGTCGTGGTTCGCCATGGCGATGTCGAAGGCGGCGCCGTCCATGTGCTTCGACCGGGTCGCGCCGCCGACGGCACGGTTGTGCTCGGGGCTGCGATAGGCGGAACGCACGATGAGCGGCTTG
>RFJA01000193.1 GCA_003695065.1 Alphaproteobacteria bacterium | reverse complement strand
GGCTCCGGGAAGCCGGAGCCCTTTCTTTTCTTTTTCATGAGCCCGGAACAGAGCCCATTTCGCAGCTCGTGCTCCGGCGTTGACGCCCCGGTACCAGTGTCATGGGCCATTGTCGAGGCGCCCGGGAATGCACAACATGAGGGTCTGTGTAAATGGACGTCCATGTGCTCATGCAGGAAACGGACAGAAGAGAAACCGGTGCGAGACAAGCCGTGCAGAGACTAACCGTCTCCGTCTGAGGCGCTCCCGGGGTATCGGCGATTCTCCTTCGCCCCACAAGACCGGGGCAACTTCGCCACTTCGGCCTCTTCTCGGCCAAGAACCGGACGATGACGGCTCCGCCTTGAAAGAGATGGAGCGGTTCGGTTTCGTTCCGTCTTGACCGGCATCGTCTCTTGCCGGCCGCAGGCATTCGCAGGGGATATACGAGCTGAAGCCGGCACCATCACCGCTGCGGGCTTTCCACTTTCATAAGCTCTTGCAGCGCCCGGTAGTAGACGGGCGCCAAAGGTTCGGTCGCAGCCCGGGCCGCGGGATCGTGCAGGCGTGCATCGATGAAGCGCGCTTCCCACCACCACGAACCTGCCGCACCATATACGGTGACGGCGCACATAAAGGTGACCCCAGCCAGTGCCGCGCCTTCCGCGTTCCTCTCTGCAAGCCAGCTGACGCCACGGGTACATGCGAAAAGCCATAGCACCGAGGTCGCAAGAACGATCAGTCGTGCAGCGAGTTGCAGGAAGATGGCCATGCCACCCCACGTCGCGCTCTGAGTACTGGCGACGTAGAGACTCATGGCAAGGGGCGTGAACACGATGGCTGCGATGACGAAAGCAGCCGTGTCGCTGGCGGCGACAGGAACGTCCGCCGACAAGCGAGAAACCAGTATACGGTTTGCAATCAGCGACAGAGCAAATGCGCTGATGGCTATGGCGATCGTGATCTCTATCGCTCCGCCCTGAGAATCTTCCGATAAAATTCGCCATTGGCCAGAGGTGAACAACATCGCAGCTCCGGTCGCAAGGAGGCCGATCCGCCACACGGAAAGGCGTTTCGGCCTCAATGCAAGATCGAGAAGTACGAAGCCCGCAAATACGATGCCGCCAAGCGTGATGTGGAAGGCCATCGTCGCGAGAAGAAGCAGATATCCGGTATGGATCCGTCCACGCCAACGGTTGGCGAGTGCCGCCATGAGAATCAGAGCCAGCGACGACTTGGGCCAGAAGCTGAGCGGACTGAATGCTTCGCCCGGGCTTATGGCAAGGACGATCAGGTTGATGGCGTTCTTGACCGGTCCGTAGATGAGCAGGTGATCGGTCGGGCTCGGTCCCGGCAAAAAGCCGAGAATCGCCATCGCCCCCATCGCCAGGGCAAATGCTGGTGTCATGTTTATCGCACACGCCAACCCGGCAGCCGCAATGGCGAGGCCGAGCGCGAACGCCGCGGCCTGAGCGAAAATGATCTGTGGCGTCAGATCGGCAGGGAACAGATGCGTCGCCAGTCGGCTCGTCAAGGCAAGGACAGGATAATTGTGAGCCGCCAGCCTGCGTCGGTTGCCTTCCTCATCTTGTTCCGGCGCGGCATTTGTTTCCGCTGTCGCCTTCACCGTGGCAAGCGCTCGAGCAGCGCGTTCCGGCTCGAACCACTGGTAACCCAGGAAATGCGTGTAATAGATGTCCTGGCTTCCAGTCAGCCCCTTTGACAAGAAATAGGCGCCGCTGGCTGCAACGGTCAAAACGGCAAGGAAAAGGAACAGAACCGGGCTGCGCATTATCGATCGCCGAGGGCCGTTTCGCACCCAAGACCGTTATGTTCCGTAGGCGCGTCGGCCTCCGAAGGCCGTGACAGTCCGCGATTGCCTCGCAGGACATAGCCGAGGCGGCGCCTTATCAATGGCAGCAGATCATAAGGTCTCTGGCGCAGGAACAGATAGCCTGTAGCGAGCTGTGGCACACCTGCGCTTATGAAAGCGCGCAGCAAGACATGATCGAATGCATGCCCGGTTGGGAAAAGCGCCAACATGTCGGACACCGGAAACGTGTCGCGGGACAGAAGAACTCGCGCGCTCCCAAACAGCCATCGATCCCGTATTCTGCGGATAAGCGAGGGACGAAACCGGTTGGACGGATCCGTCGACATCACTTGCGTGGCAACCTCAATAACGGCGATCGTGGTTGCTATATTGCTCGTCGTCTGGTCCGACACACTGCCCCGCAACCGGCGCCAGCAGGCAAGAGGGCGCGGGATGAAACACGCGCCATGCGCAAGCGCCAGGGCAAGGTGGGCAAAGCCATCGCAGAAGCCTTGGAGTTCAGGTCGGAATCCGCCTTCGGCGAGGAGTGCATCGCGCCGATAGATGACCGTGTTACCCATCGTCCAGGCGCCTTCACGCATGAGATGCCGTTCCGCCTCGCGGGGGGTAATCATTCCCGGCTTGGAAATCGGGATAGGCGTTGGGAAAATGCCACAATCGTTCCCTTCGCTGTCGATGATGTGGCTGAGAGCCGAGCAGTACGCCGCTTGCGGATAATGTTCGAGAAGCTTGAACGACTCGGAAAAGAATCCGGGCATAACAAGGTCATCGGCAGCGGCAAAATAGATGTAAGGACTGCGTGCCGTATGCAGGGCTTCATTCATGACCGCAATCACGCCGGAATTCCGGTGTCGATAGACGGGGCGGATCAGAGCGTGACGCGCAGCATATGCGGCGATGATTTTGCGGCTTTCATCGGTCGAAGCATCGTCGACAACGACAATCTCACATGGCTGGCGTGATTGGCTGAGAAGCGCATCCAGAGCGTTGGGTAGAAAGCGAGCGTGATTGTAGTTGGGAACGACGACCGTAAGGGGGGCAGACATGATCAACTATGTTCCCGGCGAAAACGGTACGGCCGCTATCCGGTCCCGCATCTGGCATACCATCAACCGTCTCTGCGGCCACAGCAGAGCGCGAACAGGTAGTGAGCCATTTTATGGTATCCGGTATGAACCATTTCATCGTTCATGCTGAACATGAACACATTGTGGAAATATCTCTGCATGGTGGTCTTGAGGTCGGGCATGGTCTTGCAGTTGACATGGCCTTCGCGGCTTGCGGGCGAGGCATAAGGTTGGGATTCGAGCGATGGAATCCCGATAATGCAAGTGCCGTAAGGGACCAGATTGGCCGTCATGTTGGTGAGAAAGCGGTGTTCGTCTGCAGGCTGTATATGCTCAAGAACATCGAGCGCGAACACGGCGTCAAAGCGACCCGGAACAGGACCTTCAAGCACGTCGTGGACACGCAAGTCGATGGACCAGCGATCGCTCGCACGAGTCTCGGCATCCGCAATGAACACGGGGTCGAAATCGACCGCGGTCAGAGCGCCGACTTCCTGACGCACGATACGTGTGCCGAAGGCATCGGCGCATCCGACTTCCAACACATGGCTGGCGCCCTGAAGCATCTTGGCGACGAACTTGTAGCGCGCGAGCATGAAGACGAGTCGCTTGGGGTCATCATACCATGATTGACTTGACATCAGACCAAGCCGTTCCAACCCCCGCTTATCGCGGTAGTCGAGACAGATCTGGTACTGGGGTTCCTTCGTTTTGGCGTTCTCGGCCATGATCTACTCTGTTTCGTCGCAGCCAGCGGGGTTCAACTGCGCGCTGTGTCGGTGATCGTGAATTCGGGGTCAGGTTCGAGGATGGTCCAGTAATAGTCGCCAGTATATCCCGCCTCGGCGAACGTCGCCAGCCAGCCTTCCGGCGTCAGATAGGTCTTGGCGGTGAGCATCCAGTCCTCGAACAGGGCTTTTTCCTCGGGCGTTCGATAGGCGTCCACCTGTACGAAGCCACGTCCCGGTGCAAGGCGTTCGATTTCGCGAAGTGCTGCGATGCAACGCGCGCGGTCCAGATTATGGACGGTATTGATGCTGACGACCGCATCGAAGCTGCCGTCGGGAAAAGGCAGGTGATCGGCACTACCGAGATGCAGCCGGCCGATCACCTCGGGCGCGCAGTTCATGAGCGCATATTCGGAGATGTCAAGCCCGAAGGCTTCAATCCCCGGGCAGACCGCAAGCAGGTCCTTGACTAGGAAGCCCTTGGCGCAGCCCACGTCGAGAACGCGACTTCCGGGTCTGAGCCCGAAATGAGCGACGATCTCGCGGGCAACTGGCACCCAACGTCCATCATAGTAATAGCCGCCGTAACCCTGTTCGCGCGGACCGTCGAAATACTCGTAACCGAAGCGCAGCGCGATCTCGCGGTTCTTTTCTTTATCCGCCTTGCGCGCGGCGACGTTGCGCTTGACCTTTTTTGGTAGTGCGCGCAGCAGGTTGATTTCCCGGCCCATTGCGTGTTCCATCAAATGCGTTCCGCAACGTCCGCCTGCGCTGCGGTAAGCCCCTTTTCCAGCGGTGTCGGAGAAAAGTCGGGAAAGGCCTTGTGCAGAGCGGTGACATCGAAGCTGCGATGGG
>RFJA01000192.1 GCA_003695065.1 Alphaproteobacteria bacterium | reverse complement strand
GTTGTGGGCCGGCCTGGCGGTTACCGTTCCGTTCGGGCTCAAGAATGATTACAAAACCGACTACTTCGGTCGCTACGATTCGACCAAATCGACCTTTTTGGCGGTGGATGTCGCGCCCACCGTCGCTTATCGGCTGAGCGACCGGGTGTCGCTGGGCGGTGCGATCAATTTTCAGCGCGCCGATGCCGAACTGGTGAATGCGATACCCAACCCGCTGGCGCCGGGCGGTCCCAGCCCCGCGACTGACGGGACGTTCACCGTGGAAGCCGATGACTGGAGTATCGGCTTTACCGCGGGGATTCTGGTTCAGGCGGCACCCGACCTGCGCATCGGTGTGAGCTATCGTTCCTCCGTCAAACACCGCCTCAAAGGGGACGCGACGACCGAATTTGCCGGTACCACCACGGTGCAGGAACTGACCGCTGACGTTGATCTGCCCGAGATTGTCTCGGCCGGTTTCGCCTATGACATGACCGCCGATGTCACGCTTCTCGCTCAGGTCAACTATTACGGATGGAGCAGCTTCGAGGAAGTCCGGCTTGAGCTGGATGACGGCAGTGAGCTTGCGACGGTCGAGGACTTCCGCAATGTCTGGGGTGTCTCGGTCGGCGCACAGGTTCGGGTCGATGAATCATGGACCCTGCGCGGTGGCGTGGAGTACGACCGGTCGCCAAGCCGGGATGCCTTTCGATCGACGCGGATTCCCGATGCGGATCGCATTTGGACGGCGGTGGGGGCGACCTATCGCATCTCGGACAGCGTCGCGGTGGATCTGTCCTTTGTTCATATGTTCGCCAACAGCGAACCGATCAATCGGACGACCGCGTTTCCGTTGCTGGCGACCACAGTCGAGACCGTGGGGACGACAAAAACAAGTTCCAATGTCCTGGGCATAGGTCTGCGGGGGAATTTCTAGATCGGAAAGGCGCGTCCCATGGCGGACGAGAGGGACGAGGATATTCTGCCACCGGATTATTACATCCGGCCGATTTCCCTGCGTTTTTCCAATGAAGCGCTGGAGCGCCGCTTCGCCGTGGACCTGGTGGTGCGGGGCATGTTTTCGATCCGCGCCTTCCTGCTGGCCGGGGCGGTGCTCTACGCGCTTTTTGGTGTCCTCGACTATCACGTCTTGCCGCAGACGGTTAACACTATCTGGGCGATCCGGTTCGGTGGCGTGATCCCGCCGTTATTGCTGATCTTTGCCGCCACCTATTTTCCTGTCTTCATACGTTATGGTCAGTGGTTTCTGGCAAGCGCCATGTTCATAGCGGGATTCGGGATCATCGCCATGGTCGCGGTGGCAGAATCGCCCGGGAACGGGCTTTATTATGCCGGGCTCATCATGGTGGTCAGCTACTGCTCCACCCTGTTGCACATCCGCTGGGTCCTCGCTGCTGTGGTCGCCATCGCACTGGTTGTCCTGTATCAGCCGGTCGCGCTGTGGATCAATCCGATTCCACCAAGCATGGTGCTGAGCAACAATTTTTTCCTGGGGATGTCGACCGCCGTCGGGATCTTTGCCAGCTACGCGCTGGAGCTTTATGTGCGGCGCGACTATCTGCATACCCAGATGCTGAAGTTCGAGAAGGCGAGGTCCGACGAACTTCTGGAAGAGGCCCAGTCGGCCAGCCGCGCAAAGAGCGATTTCCTCGGAGTCATGAGTCACGAGCTTCGCACGCCGCTCAACGCCATATTGGGCTTCAGCGAAATCATGCAGCAGAAGATGTTCGGCCCCGTCGGGTCGGAGCGCTACGCCGCCTATGTGGACGACATTCACGAAGCAGCGCAACATCTGCTGAACATCATTTCGGATGTTCTTGACCTGTCCAAGGCGGAGGTGGGCAAGCTCAAGCCGGTTGAAGAGGAAGTGGATGTCGTAGAGCTTCTGGAGCAGAGTTGCCGCCTGCTGCGCGAGCAGGCCAGCGAGAACGGGATACGGTTGTCGCTGGAGGTCAAGGGGCCGCGCCCCATCGTACACGCCGATCCGCGGTTGCTGAAACAGGTGGCAATCAATCTTCTGGGCAATGCCATCAAGTTCACCCAATCCGGTGGTTCGATCGCGGTCTCCGTGCGCGCTGGTCCGGCGACGGGGTGCATCATACAGGTTGCCGACACGGGTATCGGAATCGCGGAAGAGAACCTGGAGAAGGTGCTGGAACCCTTCGTGCAGGTGGAAAGCACATTTGCCCGCAAATATGGGGGAACCGGGCTGGGGCTGCCTCTGGTCAAGCGCATTGTCGAACTGCACGATGGTGCCGTGAAGATCGATAGCACCCTGGGGGCCGGCACGACCGTCACTGTAACCTTGCCGGCAAGCCGCGTCCTGCGCCTGACCGAAGCAGAATCCGGTGTGGCCTGACGAGTGCTAGCCCTTGCGGTGCACCGTTAGCATGCACACCCGGCCGGTAGGATCAAGCCGGGTTTCAGCCACCGCGTCGGGCAGGTCGGCGGCGAAGGCCAGCATTTCCTTTTCGTCGCGATAGATCACTGTCCAGTCAGCCAAAAACTCCATGGGCCACAGGTTGCTACCAGGCGTGCGATACATGTTGCTGATCACCAGCTTGCCGCCAGGTGCGACGCAGCTATAGAGCGATTCCACCCACGCCTTGCCGCGCTTGGCCTGCAGGTAATCGATCAGCCCAACAGAATAAATCAGGTCCTGGGGACCGAGTTTCGCCATAAGCTCGTTGGTCTTGAAAATCTGGTTGAAGGACGCGTGCAGGCAGGTGACGCTGGCCTTGCCATGAAGGCGAATGATTTCCGGATGGGTGCGCTCATAGGCCTGGGACAGGGCGCCATGATCCTGGTCGATCAACGTGAAATGCGTGTGCTGAGGAAGATCGCGAATTTCGAGATAGTCGATCACTTCCCGTGCCGGGCCACAGCCGAGCGAGGTAATGCGCACCGGACTGTTTCTGGTCTTGAGGACCGTTTCGGCGATGGTCTGTCGCATGACCACCATCCGCGTCGCGATACATTCCGCGACATCCAGTCCCAGGCGATGGACCAGTTTTTCATAGAGATTCTGGCCTTCGCGCTGCCAGTCGTAGACCATGTTCATGATCTGGTAATCGCCCGGATAGCCCAGCGGTTTCTCGTAACTGCGCCGCCAGATGGCGCCGGCATTGAACTCCGGTGTGAGCACCAGCTCGGTAAAGCGCTTTGCGGCTTTCAGCGCCTGTGGATCACCCGTGATGAGCTCTTCCGCCAGTTCGTTGCCACGATGCCACAGCTCTCGCCACTGGGGAATAATTCTGTCTTCGCAGGACGTCAGGAGTTCTGCTGCAGCTTTTTCATCAAGGTGGGCCTGGGCAATCTCGTCAAGACCCGTGCGGTAGGACCGCAGGAAATGCAGTGTGTCGGCGCACAGGGTTCGGTATTGCGCGCTAACCCCGCCGCCCGGCTCGATGTCGGCAAAGCGCTCAATCTCGTTTTTGAGCGAGATTTCCTTGTATCGCGCGAGAACTTCCGAAACATTGAAACTGCGATTGACAAGACGAAGGCCGAATTTGGTGCCAAATGGCGTGGACTCCGTCCGAACCACTTCACCCTCTCCATCAAAAAGTGTGTATCCATCAAGGAGTAGACGGAGGGATACGCGCTGGTCAGGGTGAAGAGAATCGGCAGTGTTGGGAGTGGCGTATGCTGCCAGACCGCTCAGCGAGACGTCGGCGAGCCGATGTGGGGCATCGTCGATATGCAGATCAGGCAAAGTCCTGCGGAACAAGTCTCGAGCCTTGTATCGTTCCGCTCTGAAAAAGACACGTCGCCCTTCGCCACCGCTCAACTCTTCGTAGGTTCTCATGCGTTCCTCCCGCAATGCCTCGATCAGAACCGGAAAATGTCCCTGTTTCGGGCTTTCTCAGAAATTCATTCCCACTATTATGAGTGATTGAGTTAATCCATTTTTGTAGTTTTAACCATGAACCGACTGAATTAAAAGTTAAAATTTTCTTAAAAACGTTCACAAGTTAATTGTGCCGTTGTGATGTGGTAGGCCTGCGGGTGGAGTCGAGAGGCCGCCCCCCCCGTGCGTCGTGCGGGCTTGTCGAGTGCGCGTCGAACAGATTAGGTAATCCTGCGTAGGGCCGGGGTCCTTTTCTGGAGGCTCTTTGACGGTTCGTCGATGTCCCGTCTGCCCGGATGAATTCCGGGTGAAAAAAACACCCGGCTTGTTGGCCGGGTGCAAGGCTGAGGGGACTTCTTGTTGGACTCGATTTCAGGCGGCGCGTATATTTGCCAGAAACTCCGCCACCTGTTTTTGGAGGAGGGTGGATTGTTCAGCCAGCGTTGAGGCGGATCGCAGAACCGTTTCCGCCACGGCGCCTGTTTCCGCTGTCGCTTCCTGTACTTCGCAGATGCTGCTCGATACGAGGCGTGTTCCAGACGATGCCTCTTGCGTATTGCGAGCAATTTCATTGGTTGCGGCGGACTGTTCTTCTACCGAGGATGCAATCGACGAGGACAGGGTATCGACTTCACTGATTTCTGCGCGGATCTGTGCGAGGGCCTCGGCCGAACTGCCGGAAACTCTCTGCATCTGGAGGACCAGGTCGCGAATTTCTTCAGTCGCCGAGGCTGTCTGGTTTGCCAGGGCCTTGACCTCGGACGCGACCACAGCAAATCCGCGGCCGGCGTCCCCTGCACGCGCGGCTTCTATTGTGGCGTTCAGGGCCAGAAGATTGGTTTGATCCGCGACATCCTTAATCATGTCGACAACGGCGCCGATCTTCTCGGATGCCGCTACAAGGCCCTGAATCGTGTCATTGGTCTCGTTCGCGCGGTCTGCGACCTGTCGGGTTACCCTGGCCGCGTTGTGGACCTGTTCTGAAATCTCCTTGACCGATTGCGACATTTCTTCGACCGCGGATGCGATGGCTGACACATTGCTCGTTGCCTGCTCCGCCGCTGCGGCCACATTCGCAGATTTTTCATTTGTCAGTTTCGCCGAGCCCGACATCGACTCCGAAGCGGCTTGCAGCTCGGCGCTCGACTCCGCCAAGGACGAGACGAAACCACCAATGCTTTGTTCGAAACTGGCGGCGATCTTCTCAAGGGCCTGGGTTTTTTCCTTCTTTCCCTCTTCCAGATATATGGAAATCGCGAAATCCATATCAAGAAAGGCAGATTTTATCAAAGCCGCCAACGTTTCGCGCCGCGCCGTTTCGTTCTCCGGGCCGGGCAGGGACTGCTGGAGTTCCTCGGCGCAATTTGCAACGAGCTCGGACAATATGAAAGCATAGCCGCCAATGTACCATCTGGGTTCCAGGCCAAGTTGATGGTGTGCGTGACCGATACGGCGCACGGATTCGACATATTGGTCGTTGAAGGTCCCGGACGAAATCAGGGTCCAATGTTGTTCCTGTGCCGCCTTTGCGTGATCCTTCGTCTTCTGGTCGGGAAATAATCGTTCGACCTGGTGATATCGGGAGATATGCTTGTAGAATTGGGTCAGAATCTCCGGGAGCACGCGCTCGATCAGAGGCTGAATGCTTCTCAATTGGTCGCAGGCCCCGTCATCGATTCCGAGAAAGGAGAGCCGCGTATCAAGGTCTTCATTGGCGGACATCGGTATAGATCCCCTCTTTATTGCGAATGAAATCAGGATGATCGAACGCAACGAAACAGATGAACCGTATTATATAGGCAATAGCGTAAAGAACAGATTAATAGATAACTATGTTTCTTTGAGGGGCGAGAATTGCGGTGAAAGGGTTAGGTAGATAGATATGTCAAATCCTCGTGGGCTGGGGGCGTGTGGATTAGGGGCGAGCGCATGGCGAGCAGATCTCACGTAGTCATCCTGGGCGGTGGTCCGGCCGCGGTGGTTCTGGGGCGGCGCTTGGTCGACATGGGATACGATGTCACCATGGTGGCGTGCCCGCGCCCTTACCATGCTTTGGAAGGATTCTCGCCACGCACACTGCAAGTGGTAGAGAGATATTGTTGCCCTGTGCCGGGTCTCGAACTGAAATCGCGATGGGTTCATTGGGGCGACCGCATCAGTGCAGTCAATCGCGAAGCGCTCGTCGATCGCTATGCTTTTGATCATGCCATACTCGATGAAGCCACCGCGAAAGGCGTGAACGTTGTCAAAGGACGCGTAACAAATCTGAGCAGGGGCGAGACAGGTTGGCAGGTCACTTATCGTACTCCGGATGGGGGCAGACACTGGATAACGGGAACCTTCGTGGTTGAAGCACGGGGGCGGGCCGCTCCCCTGGGGGG
>RFJA01000191.1 GCA_003695065.1 Alphaproteobacteria bacterium | reverse complement strand
CCTCGGCAGCCTCGCGGAAGACGCGGCTTGCCCAGTCGTTTGGAGTCCGAAACTCGCTGTTGGGTTGCCAGGAGTTCATCAGCACGTGAAAAGGCCTTCGCCGCCAATCGGATGAGGACGGGTGACGAAGGCTTGGGTTGATTCCTTGGGCGGCTTATCCGAACGCCGCTTCTGCCACTTGATCCTGGTCGTGATTGCCGATTGCGTTCAGGGGCACGATCTTGGGCGTTCTGTTGCACTGCTCGAACGGATCGACTTCAGGCTTGGGGTTGTGTTCCTTCAGCCAGTCAGCGATCTCGTGCTCCTCGGTCTTGCCGCTCATGCTTCCAGGTGGGCCGACCTTGTTCACGTTCACATAGGGCTGGCTGTATCCTTCCTGCTTGAAGTGGGTGAGGACGACATCCGCCTTTCGGCCCTTGAGGCTCTGGAGATCGAGCTGGTTGCCGAAGGATCTCAACTCCTCTTCTCCGAACCACCAGTGCAGATACTTGAACAAAAAGCTCTCTGGTCCGTATTGGAGAGGCATTTCCGATGCTGCCTTGGCGTGGACGGAGGGATCGAGGCCGGGAATGAAGATCCTGAAGACGAAGCGCACGTAGGGGATGCCTTGGCGCTGCTTTGTGTGAACACTATCCAGCTCGGCCAGATAGGTGCCTTCCGGGATGTGGAAGGTTTGCTTGTGGTTTAGTTGTACGATTAACGAGTTCATAGCTTTCTGTTGCTACTATTGTTCGGGCGGTGGGTCGGAATCCTGTCCTTGCGGTTCTGTATTCAGGCCGACCTATACCGCCTTGTTGATATCTTCATTATCGCAGATTGCCGGATTCTGTACAAGCCCAGTTTCGGGTTCAGCAGCGTTTTTCTTCGAGCTTCGCGGTCTTCGCTCCAACTCGTGATGCTGATTGCCGGTTGAAGTCCGGTTGTTGGGTGGTTGTATTGACCAGTTGGATGGAGAGGAGATCGAACGCGGAGTTGAAATGGGCGTCGTGTCGTTGTTGCAGGAATGCCGTTTTCTTGTACGGAATATTACCCAGGAGGCGTTTTCGGTTTTGGGAGATCAAATCGTACCGGAGAGGGGTGGTCGTACGTCAGAGGGCGATTGTGGAGGGAATTGGTGTTTTGATGGGTTGTTACTACGAATTTGGGCTGAGTTTTGAAGAGAAGGACGGAGTTTCTCCCGGGCATGACGCTGAATTAGCTGCATTGTGCGATTTGCAAGTCCGACCTTCGCTCCGCTCAGGCCGGCTGGCATCCCAAATGACTGTTCGAGGCCGGGAGGGGGCGGTTTGGAAGGGGGTGGTTGTTGCCGGCGCTTTTTTTGCGCTGAGTGTGATGCTTGCAGGGAGCTGATCGACGGTGCGCAATGTGTCGATCTCCCGGATGTGACCAATTGGACACATTTTTGAACTCGGCCGGGCGGGAACGAGCAGATGGACAGGATCTTCGCTGTTCGCCGCCAGGTCCAAAAGGAATGAGAATTGAGGGGAGTGCCAGGAGGTGTGTTGCGGGCGGGTGTGCAGAAGTAACAAAAGCAAAGAAAGCAAAGGTGTTGGCAAACTCTTGGGGAAATTTCATGGGTATAGATATAAACTATAAAATCTAAAATGTTTGTAGTACTTTACTTTCTTTACTTCTTTGCTTTTTCGGAAGGGATTGAGGTCTCCTGCGCGCTCTGATCCGTCACACACCTGGTCGGCTTCGTGATCCAGTAGCGGGTTGTCTCATACGGATTTCCAGAGGGGGAGATCAATCGCCCCTTTCCCCGGCTGATCGCGAAGCTTTCCTGAACGATCTCCTCCGACTCCTGGAAGACCCGTTTCATGATGTGTCCGATCTGTCGTGCGCCGGCCTTGTCATCCCCGCCATCAGCATCGAAGCCGGGAATCTCAACATTGGCTGTATCACACAGGTCCACCAAGTTTGACGCCGTGAGCGGAATCCCCAACTGCTCTTGCTGATCGACCGCCAAACACAGCGCCCGCAGAAAGGCCAAATCCGGGGTGGCTGTGCGTTCCTGACATTCACGATGTCCGTCCATGAGCGGCGCCAATCCGAACACCTTCTGGACGATCCAGTCCAAGGACTGAACCCACTCCCTGAAGTCGTGCCCGGTCTCTTCAGTTCTCGGACAACCTTGCGCATGCCAGTGCTGAACCACCGCATACACCGCCGCCAGATAACGATCCTGATCCTGTCGGACGTCTGATAGAATATCCCGGTATTCGAATCCTTCCCGCTTCCGAATCCGAGTAATGCAACTGCGATTCATCAGGTCAGTCGTGGTCGTGAACCCGTTGCTGCTGATGAAGAACATGCAGCGGCTGGGATCCACCTCGACGTCGCCCGAATAGGGAACACGAGCGGAGTAGGTGTCGCCCGTGATCAGGGACTCGAACGACTGGCTGTTGATATTGCCCCTCACGTTGTCGATCTGAATGAAGCGACTGCCCTTGATGAGCTGGCCGCCGACGCTCTCCTCAAAGGAACCAACCCCACCCTTGCGCAGCGTGATCGTCGCCATCTTTTCCCTATAGACTGCCGCAATGACCTTCTGCAGGTAGGTCTTGCCGGACTGGCTCTGATCCGCCTCCGCAACATGAATGGGAACGTGCCCCTGAATCAATCCGCTGAACCTGAGAGCCGGAGTCAGGAGCATCGCCATCAGCCGCGCCTTGTCCCCTGCGGTCTCGAATGTTGTTTCCCCGAAGAGCCCCAGCAGCAAGGCCTCCGCCTCATCCAGCGACAATTCAGGCAAGGATCCGCCGGCGGCCACATACGTTTTTGTGATCGGATCGTAGCCCTGGTCGACAACGCGCAGATCCTCCTCGTCCAGAACCAGAATCGACGAGTGACTGACCGTCTCCAGCTCCGGCAGCAGTTCCAGCATCGGGTCGGCACACATCAGCTGCCTGGCCACATCAATGCTCATTGTTGCTGGCCGTTCCGTACCATCCGCCCGTCGCTTCCTCAATCGAGCGAACTGCTCGATGAAGGATACGAACTTGGCTGGCGTGATGATCTCGATTCTGGCGTTCCTTCCTTCGTCCTTGATCCGCACCAGCAGCCCGCCCTTCTGGTAAGCCCGGCCCTGAAGCTCCCGAGCCAGTGCCGCCGCCGCCTCAACAACCGTTACGCCGTTGCCGGGAAGCAGCACAACCGGCTTGTCCAGCACCTCGACGCACTTTCCATCATCCTCAACAGACGAAGGACGATTGAGGGTTTGCAGTGCCGGAATCGGGGACGACAGGTAGATTTCGTTCGAGACGATCCCAGGAAGTGAACTCGCCATACTCATACGTTCACCTCCGCCGGGTCGAAGTAGATCAACTTCTGCATGCCGCCGCCGTCCTCCCGCATGATGCCAGGAATGCGCACCGGCTGACTGGGGGTGAACATCTTGGTGTCGCAGCCCAGTTCGCCCAACACGATCTTCGCCTCTTCCAGATCCTCGTCCGGGGATCTGAACCAACCATGCAGACTCTTGCCACCCGTGTCGACCACCGCCGCCAGGCCCCAGTCGCACGCTTCCTTCAGCCAGCGAAACACGGCGCAGGTCTCGTCCCTGCTCAGCTTGTCGGACTCCACGACGAGGTAGCGCCGTTGCTTCACACAATCATTCGAACGTCTGTACTCGCCGGGAATGAACGTGGACGGACAGGTGTAGTTGGCGATGGATGCCTCGAATGCGCGCCAGTCCGATGCTGTCCGGAAGGAACCGAGATGCCGAATCCCCGAGCTGTATCGTTCGCCGATCCAAACGATGTCGTCCTCAGCAAAGAGGTCGAGGAACCGTTGATACTGCCCGGTTGGCGCGCCAGGAACATCAACGGGAGAATCCAGTTTCAGTTTCTGCAAGGTCCAAGCATAGTCGCGTTGGATGAGCGGAGCCGATTTCCGTGCCCGTTGCCGGCTCTGCTCCTGCCTCCGATACGCCTGACGCGATTGCAGTGAGGTCTCCGGGCAGGTGAACCCGAGACCGACTTCGAGAAGCTGCGTGCGGAATTCCTGACTGAGGGCCGCCAGATGTTCCTTGCAGCTCTCGTGAACGCAGTGGAAGTTGGGGGCTCCGTCCAGATGAACCCGGCAGTCCTTCCTGCCGCTGACGTGGGTGTGGAAGTCTTGAAATGGACAGGAGCAAAGCCCCACGGTCTCCGTTTCCCAGCCTACTTCACCGACAAGACGTTCGGCGACCACCTGTCCTTTCGTCTTGCGGGGCTCGGCTGTTGAAGGCCGAGATTCTTCATGTGGTAATTCGAGATCACCAGTTGGTTGTTTCATGTTTAACGCAGTGATTGCCCTAATCTTTGATCGCGGGGCACTTTCGCGATGTTCCAACCAACGGATATTTCACCGTATTGGGCTTTCGCCCGCGTCGTCATTGCTTTTCAGCCCGACGACGAATCAAGTGTCTCACCCGCCACACGGGCCGGCTCGACGGCTGACAACAAAACACACCTCGCGGGGCAGTACCAGTGAAATCTTCAAAATGTTTTCGCCCAAAATCTTTTCAGTGCAGGAAGGCGATATCCCGCCACTGCCGCCACGGTCCGCCTTTGGGTGTCAGAATGCCAGCTACACGCGCAGAACGGTACCGTGGGCGCGCTTTCGCATTTCGGAGGCCCGTCGTACCAGAACCCAGGCAAGACGCGGCTCAGATCAAATGCGGGCAAATCTCACTGTTGGAAGGATCCCAAATCCTTACT
>RFJA01000017.1 GCA_003695065.1 Alphaproteobacteria bacterium | reverse complement strand
CTCTGCACGTGCACCGCGGCGACAGCGTATCGCCCGGCGACCCGCTGTTCACGGTCCACGCCGAATCGCCTGGCGAGTTGGACTATGCCTTCGAGTACATTGGTCAAAATGGCAATATCATCATGGTGGAGCCCGCATGAGTACCCCCCTTTTGTTTGCTTTTCCCGGAAACGAGACGCTGGCCGCTTGCCTCGCCGCGGGGCTCGATGCCGAGCTTGGGGAATTTGAGGTCCGCCGGTTTCCCGATGGAGAAAGCTATGTCCGGTTCGACAGCGACGTGACGGGACGCCCGGTGATCCTGCTGGCCACCCTGGTCCGCCCGGACGAGAAGGTCATGGCGCTGCTGTTCGCCGCCATGGCCGCGCGGGACGAAGGCGCTCATTCCGTCGGACTGGTCGCCCCCTACCTCTCCTACATGCGGCAGGATCGCCAGTTTCGGCCAGGTGAGGCCATCACCTCTTGTCACTTTGCAAAAATCCTGTCAGGGGCCGTGGACTGGCTGGTCACAGTCGATCCTCACCTGCATCGCCACTCCAGCCTGAGCGATATCTACACCATCCCCACCACCGCTGCCTCAAGCGCGCCATTGCTGGCCGCCTGGATCGGCGACAATGTAAAGAACCCCTTTCTGCTCGGTCCGGACGAGGAAAGCCGGCAGTGGGTCGCCGAAGTGGCACGCGGCTCGGGTGATGCGCCCTTTAGCGTGTTCTCCAAGGTGCGCCATGGCGACAGGGATGTAGTGATAACCCTGCCGGACAGTATAGATCTGAGCGGCCGCACGCCGGTGCTTGTGGACGATATCATCTCGACCGCCGGCACCATGGCGGAAGCAGCCCGGCTCATCACCCGGCAGGGCGGGCGTGCGCCGGTTTGCGTCGCTGTTCACGGCGTATTTGCCGGGAAGGCCGAGGAACTCCTGATGGATGCCGGGGTGGCACGGGTCGTAACCACCAACACCATAGCGCATGCCACAAATGCCATTGACATAACCGGGCTGTTGGCCCGTAGCACGCGATCCATGCTTGCTCCCTAGTTTCCGAGTCCGTCCTTTTCGGTCACCTTTGACGAAAGTTCTGGCCAGCCAACAAGACCATGCGCCCTTGCCGGATGACCATTGTCAGTCCTGAAAACGTCCGTCTACTATTGGGGGCGACCCAGACAGGCGTTGAATCCAGGTTCTGGGGCAGCACCACGAGTGAAGCGCACGCATCGAGACTGCGCAGATCGGACAGGGAGACCGGATATCCATGAAGATCACCGCCGCTGTTCTGCGTTCGCGAGGTTCGCCTCTGCCCTATGCACGATCCCGACCGCTCGCTATCGAGGAATTGGAGCTCGACCCGCCTGGCCCCGGCGAAGTGTTGGTCCGGATCGCCGCCGCCGGGCTCTGCCACAGCGATCTATCGGTCATTAACGGCAATCGGCCGCGCCCCTTGCCCATGGCGCTTGGCCACGAAGCGGCAGGGATTGTCGTATCACTTGGTGAAGGTGTGCAAGACCTGCAACCAGGCGACCATGTCGTGATGGTCTTTATGCCCAGTTGCGGCCATTGCCTGCCATGCGCCGAAGGCCGACCAGCGTTGTGCGAGCCGGGCGCCGAGGCCAACGGCGCGGGCACGCTGTTGACCGGCGCACGCCGGCTAAGGAACAGTGAGGGCATCGTGCACCATCATCTCGGCTGTTCAAGCTTCGCGGACCATGCGGTGGTTTCGCGCCGCTCTCTGGTCAAAATTGACCCAGACATTCCCCTGGCCGAGGCCGCCCTTTTCGGATGCGCTGTCCTGACCGGCGTTGGCGCGGTGGTGAACACCGCCAGGGTCCGGGCCGGGCAAAGCGTGGTCATCGTCGGGCTCGGTGGCGTCGGCCTCGCCGCCCTTCTGGGCGCGCGAGCTGCCGGAGCCCAGCCGATCGTGGCGGTTGACCTTTCGGCGGAGAAACGGGCGCTTGCCCTCGATCTTGGCGCCACGGCCGCCGTCGACGCGGCTGCTCCCGATGCGCTCGAACAGGTCCGCGCCCTGACCGGCGGCGGTGCCGATTTCGGGCTGGAGTTCGCCGGCTCGGTACGCGCCCTTGAAAGCGCTTTTGCCATGACCCGGCGCGGCGGCACCACGATTACAGCCGGTTTGCCGCCCCCCGAACACACACTGCCGGTCAATGTGGTGGCACTTGTGGGTGAAGAGCGTACGCTCAGGGGCAGCTATATCGGCAGTTGTGTGCCAGCGCGCGATATCCCCCGCTATATCGCCCTGTATCGGGCCGGCCGGTTGCCGGTGGACCGGTTGCTGAGCCACCGATTGTCGCTTGACGACATCAACGCCGGCTTTGACCGCCTTCACGAAGGCCGGGCGGTCAGGCAGATCATCGAGTTTCCAACGGATCAGGTCGCCCCCCAATGAGCGAACGATCAACACGGGCCGATTACGCGGCGTTTCAACACATCACCACCCGATGGCGGGACAACGACGTCTACCGTCACGTCAACAACGTGGTCTATTACTCGTTCTTTGATACGGCGGTGAACCGGATGCTGATCAAGGCCGGCGTGCTCGACATTGAGAACAGCCCGGCCATCGGCCTGGTGGTGGAAACCCAGTGCCGCTATTTCGCACCGCTCACCTTCCCCGACGATGTATATGCCGGCGTGCGGGTTGCCAGGATCGGCCGGTCGAGCGTGCGCTACGAAATCGGCCTTTTTCGCAATGACGATCAGGACGCCTGCGCCGAAGGACATTTCGTCCACGTCTATGTGGATCGCGTCACCACCCGACCGGTTCCCATTCCCGATGATACCCGCAGCTTTCCAGAGTCGCTGCTGCGTCCCGGCTCGAACGCGCTTTGACGAAGCGGCCCTTGCGACCTGAGCCCCGAACAAGAGTTCGGAACTGTGCCGAACAAAGTACTGAAGGAACAAGACGTCTCAGTTCCTGAAGTCCGGGAACCCCTGTTTTCCCTTCGATCCGGCAGGCGATGGTCACAGGTTTCCCTATTTGCGAAACAGCCAGAACAGCAGGGAAAGCAGGACGCTGACGACCACCATGGTCGTGATGGGAATATAGATCTTTACCGATGGCCGGTTCACGATGATATCGCCGGGCAAGCGCCCCAAGGGCAGCTTGGCGAGCCATGGCCACAACAACCCTGCCGCCAGAACGATCAAACCGATAATGATCAGTGTCTTCTGCATCCGTCGTTGCCCCGAACGGTTGAGAGGAGTATCGTAAACACCACAGGGGTGGCGATAAGTCAAGAGTACAGCGATGGGACAAATCATCAACCTCAACCGGTTCCGCAAGGAACGCCAGCGCGCCGAGCAAAAAGGAAAAGCGGCAGAAAATCGGGTTCGCCATGGCCGCAGCAAGGCCGAGCGCAGAAAAGACAAAGCAAATGAACAGATCATCCGCGGGCGTTGGGAAGGCAAGCGCCTCGACCCTGAGCCGACCGACTAACGCCCGCCCCTTGGCCGTCACTCTTTCTCGTTCCCCTCCCCCTCGTAGAAATCCGGCAGAAAACGTTTGACCACCGGTCCCGTGCGATCCCAGGCGTGACAGCTATCGAGAAGCGCCGGTCGTATATCGTTATCGCTCGGCGCGCGGTCCTCGGGTGGCCGCCCCAACCATTCATCGCGGCGTTTTCTGCCGGGCCCCAGGGTCTGATAGGCAACAGTCGCCATCACCGCCAGAAGCTCGACCATGTGGGTGCAGCCGGCGGTCCCGCCAACCCGCTTGCGCACAGCCACGTTCCATCCAGGCGCGATCTTGAGGCCGATCAGCGCCTTGAAATTGGGCGCCGCGCCGGAACAGATCTCGAACGGTGTCGAGTCCATCACCGCTTCCACTTCCCGGATCACCCGATCATCATCCATGGTCAACCGGATCCACATGTCGTGAATCGGGTCACCGGGCTCGATCGGCCCGCGCCATTCGTTGTCAAAGGCATAGGTTTTGGTATCGGTGATCCGCGCCTCGATATCCCAAAGCCCGTCCTCGCGCGCGAAGCCTTCGCAATTGATGGCACGGTGATGAAATTTCTTGCGCGGGGCGGCAGGCGGCAGCGGCATGGCTCATTAGTCCTCGAAACGAAAGGGGAAAATTTTCTCCCAATGCTGGAAACCTGTTTCGAATCAGGTAACCTCGAGCCCTCAATAGCCCAAACAGGCGGATCAGTACAATGCTGTCCTATGGCGAGACCGCGCTCCAATCGCTGAAATCGCTCAGCGTGCATCTCAATTTTTTGCGCCGCACCCAGTTATGGTTCCAGATTCTGATTGGCATGATTCTGGGGGTGGTAACCGGGCTGCTGCTATCTCCCGAGCGCGGACACATCAGCGATGCGACCGCGGAAGCCATCGGCAATTGGCTTGCCCTGCCAGGAGAACTGTTTCTCACCCTGATTCAGATGGTGGTCATCGGGTTGGTGTTTTCGTCGATCGTTATCGGGATCAACGCCGGTGACGACAAGGCGGCCCTGAAGCGAATCGGATTCAAGGTCATACCGTTCTTCATCATCACCACCGCCATCGCATGCTTCATAGGAGCAGCCGTTGCCATAATGATCGAGCCGGGAAAATACATTGACCCCGCGCTCGTGAACAAGCTGATGGAGGGCAACGCCCCAAACCGGCCCATGGATGCCGCCGCGCCCGCCCGGTTATCGGATCTTCCCAGGAAAATCGTTTCCATCATACCGACCAACGTGGTTGCCGCCGCAGTCAACCAGGAAATGTTGCAAGTGGTGGTTTTTGCCATTTTCGCCGGAGCAGCACTGCTTGCCATTCCCCGCCCGCGGGCCCAACCGCTGCTCGATGTGGTCGCCGGATTGCAGGAAATCTCGCTCAAGATCGTGGCCTGGGCGATGGTGCTGGCCCCCTATGCGGTGTTTGGGTTGCTGGCCCGGATCACTCTGAAAATCGGTCTTGACGCGATTCTCGGCATGTCGGTCTATGTGGGCACCGTCCTTCTGGGCCTTGCTCTGCTGCTGGTCATGTACCTGATCATCGTGGGCCTGCTCGCGCGGCGAAATCCGGTACGCTTTCTGGCTCAGATTCGTGACGTCATGCTGCTTGCCTTTTCAACCTCCAGTTCGGCCGCGGTCATGCCGCTATCGGTCAAGGTGGCCGAAGAAAAACTCCATGTTCGCAAGGCCATTTCGCAGTTCGTGGTGCCGCTGGGCGCAACCGTGAACATGGCTGGAACGGCCCTGTATCAGGTCTCCGCCGCCATTTTTCTGGCGCAGGTCTTCAACGTCGACCTCACTTCGGGAGCTCTTGTTGCCCTCATCATGACGAGCGTCGGGGCCTCGATCGGGTCACCCGCAAGCCCCGGTGTGGGGATCGTCATTCTCGCCACCCTGCTCGCCGGTATTGGCGTGCCCCCGGCGGGAATCGCGCTGATCATCGGGGTTGACCGTATCCTCGACATGGCCCGTACCGCGGTGAATGTGACCGGCGATCTTGTCGCCTGCACGGTGGTGGAGCGCTGGTCGAAACCGGTCGGCGATGTCGCGCCTTCCACCTGAACCACAGCCCGCGAAATCCTCCTGGGGCGTCGCGCTGTACAGGGCGCGTGGAATGCGCTACTCCCGGCGAAGGAGAATTGGAATGGCTGAAACTGACATCAAGAAAGCGGTCGTCCTGCTGTCCGGCGGTCTTGATTCCGCCACCTGTCTTGCGATTGCCCGGAGCGAAGGCTACGAGCCCCACGCCATCAGCTTCCGCTATGGCCAGCGCCATGCCGTGGAACTGGAAGCAGCGCGCGCGCTGGCGACCACATTGGGCGCTGCCTCCCACACCGTGGTGGATATCGACCTGCGCGCCTTTGGCGGCTCAGCGCTTACCGATAACATTGCCGTTCCCAAGGACCGGAATCTAAACCTGAAGGATGACGACATTCCAATCACCTATGTTCCGGCCAGAAATACGATATTCCTGTCGTTTGCGCTGGCCAAGGCCGAAGTGCTCGGCGCCACGGACATATTCATTGGCGTGAACGCGCTCGATTATAGCGGCTATCCGGACTGTCGGCCGGAATACATCGCAGCATTCGAGGCCATGGCGAACCTCGCCACCAAGGCAGCCGTGACCGGTGCCAGCCGCTTGAAAATACACACCCCGCTCATAAATCTGTCGAAAGCGGAGATTGTCTCCCGGGGCGTGGCGCTCGGTGTCGACTACGGCATGACCATCAGTTGTTACGATCCTGACGAAACGGGCGCCGCCTGCGGCCATTGCGACTCCTGCCAGTTGCGGGCCAAGGGTTTCCGCGAAGCGGGTCTGTCCGACCCGACCCGATATCAGATGGCCGGGCCATGACCTACAGCGTCAAGGAGCTTTATTACACACTGCAGGGCGAAGGTGCGCAAACAGGGCGCGCCGCGATCTTCTGCCGGTTTGCGGGTTGCAACTTGTGGTCCGGCCGCGAAGCCGATCGCGATAGCGCCGTCTGCCGCTTTTGCGACACCGACTTTGTGGGCACCGATGGACCGGGTGGCGGCAAGTTCCGCACGGCACAGGACCTGGCCAGCGCAGCCAAGGCATTATGGCCTGCAGGTGAAGGCAAGCCCTATGTGGTGTGCACCGGCGGCGAACCGCTAATGCAACTTGACGACGCCCTCATCGACGCGTTTCACGCTGCGGGCTTCGAAGTGGCCATTGAATCAAACGGTACCCTCCCCGCACCGCCCGGGATCGACTGGATCTGCATCAGCCCCAAGGCCGGGGCGCCGCTGGTGCAACGCTCGGGCCATGAACTCAAGCTTGTATTTCCCCAACCGGGAGCCATGCCGGAGCTGTTTGCCGACCTCGAATTCGAGCACTTCTTCCTGCAGCCCATGGATGGCCTGGGCGCCGCGGCCGAGGCAACGCGCCAACGCAACACCCAAGCAGTCCTTGCGTACTGCCGCCAGCACCCGCAATGGCGCTTGAGCCTGCAGACCCACAAATTGATCGGGATCCCCTAGCCGGCTGGCCACGCGACTGAACCAGACCGACGTGCAGGTTCCCTCGTGTGGTGAAGCGCGCGCCTTACACCTCTGGCCCAATCTTGTAAGCGCACAGCTTGTTTCCATCGAGGTCCCGCACATAGGCAAAATAGAGATTCATCTCTTCGGGACCACGCAAACCGGGCGCCCCTTCATCACTTCCGCCGAGTTCCAGCGCCAACTTGTGAAAGGCATCCACCTTCGCGCGGCTGTCCATGGCGAACCCGTGCATCGATCCATTGCCGACGGTCGCCGGCTTGCCATCAAAGGGCCCGAGTACACCAAACAACCGGCCATCCTCGCTCGCATAGAGGCGGCCACCGGAAGGATGTTCGACATACGGCTTCATACCGATTGATCCCAACAGTCTGTCATAAAAGGCCTTTGCCTCCTCAAGCCTGTTCGATCCCACAGTGCCATAGCTGATCATCCGCTTTCTCCTTTTAGCGACGGGGCGGCAGGCCCCTTTGACAATTGTCGATATTCATCCCCTGCCCCGATAGGGGGCAACCCCCTGAGCGGGCAACCAAACGCCTTCAGGCGGCTCCCCGGTCTGATAGAAGACGTCGATGGGAATACCGCCGCGCGGGTACCAGTAGCCGCCGATCCGGAGCCACAGCGGATCAAGCTCGTCTACCAGGCGTTTGGCGATACCGACGGTGCAGGATTCATGAAACCCCGCATGGTTCCGGAAACTGTGGAGATAGAGCTTGAGCGACTTGCTTTCCACAATCCGCTCGCGCGGAATATAGTCGATCACCAGGTGGGCAAAATCAGGCTGCCCCGTCACCGGGCACAGACTGGTAAACTCCGGACAGGTAAACCGTATGAGATAATTCTCTCCGGGATGGGGATTGGCGACCGTCTCCAGACGCGCCGCATCGGGGCTTTCAGGTATCCGCGATTCCCCGCCGAGCAACTCGAGGGTCTCGTAATTGTTATCGGTCATCGTCACGCCATCCTTGCACCCGCCGTCGCGACGGGTTAACAACGAAAGAGGTTATAGCTCGCAGATTTTTCATCACAGTCAACGATCGGATCATGGACGTCAAGGACGGTTTCATCGGCACCATCGGCAATACGCCACTCATCCGGCTGCGCAAAATCTCCGAGGAGACGGGATGCAACATCCTGGGCAAGGCCGAGTTTCTCAATCCCGGAGGTTCGGTCAAGGACCGGGCCGCCTGGTTTATCGTCAAAGATGCCGAAGAAAAAGGATTGCTGCGCCCCGGTGGCG
>RFJA01000190.1 GCA_003695065.1 Alphaproteobacteria bacterium | reverse complement strand
TCCTCGGCAGCCTTGGCTGCGGCACTGGGGGTTGCATAGAGCTTGCCGGGACCAACTTCGACGAGTCGCGCCCCCACCCGGTTATCCTGGCGCGTGACGGGCGGAGGTTCGGGTTTGGTGGCAGCCTCCGAAGTCGTTCGGGCGCTTCGATCCTCGAATTCGATACCGGCGACATCGGAAATAGCCACGGGGACGCGGATGGTGCGCCCGTCCTTGAGTCTGATCAGGACATCGGCCCCGGCCGAGAAGGCCAACAGCGGTAATAGAAACAGGGCGGAAAGGATGGTCAGTCGGACCATGACGGGCTCCGTTCTAGGGTCCGGGAGTTTCGGAATAGTATCGGTTCGCTCCGGGATGAACCGGCAGGCGTGGGTCAAGCGCGCGCAGATCCGCCCGGTCCAGGGACCGAAGGGCCGGGTGCGCACCGCGCATCCGCTCCAGGTCATTGTGAATGGCGGCGATCAGTTGCGCGACCAGGGTTTCCTCGAGATCGGACCGGGCCATCAGGATCGAGTCCTGCCCGATGGTTGCAATCGACTGGACCTGCCCGCGGTACAGCCCGCCTGGAATTTCCGCCGGCTTGTACGCTGGGTTGGCTCGCGTGAGCCTGCCAATGGTCGCCGCATCGAGCCCGATCAGCCGCGCGCCGCAAGATCGCAAGGCTTCCTGCACCATGCCTGAAGGGTGCCCCACCATGAGCAGCAGCCCCCTGACCGTACCGTTGCATAACGCGGGTGAGGTCAGGTCCGGATGCGTCGCCACGGGACGGGCCAGGGAACGCTTGAGCGTTTCGGCAACCGCCGCTGCCGTGGCCCGGTGGCCGCTGTCGGGGTGGCCGGTGTAGAGTTTCGCGAATCGCAGGTCACCAAGTGTTTGCGCGGTCTCGTCGCTCCCGACGATTACAGTGAGGTAGTCGCGATGCAGGCGCATCACCTGCCTTGCATGCCGGGATTTTCGGGTCAAAGCCACGTCATTCTGCACGATGGCGAGCTGGGCCGAGCCATGTTCCAGTGCAGCCAGGTTGGCGACCGACCCAGCACTGCGGCGGGCGACGCAGTACACGCCGTCGATCCGATCATTGGCAATGTCGCAAAGCGCCCGCCCCGCTGGATAGTAGACACCGGTGAGCGGCCCCGTTGCCACCGTTATGAAGCGTAAATCTTCCCCGGCCCACGAAGGCCCTGGCCCGGCGGCCAGCACGGCAAGAAGGATCAATATGGGGGATAGTCGCGCCATTTTTGTTTGCACTTTGTCCCGTTTTGCAACACTCTTTCGAAGGGAACCCTCATCCCGGAGCGACGATTCGTCAAGGAAATACCGCTGTTTCGGGACGTTTGATAACGGATAACAGCAAAGGGGGGCAAGGCAGTCGAGTGGTGGACAATGTCATCAGGACCGATGCGGTCATCGTCGGAGCCGGTCCCGTGGGGCTGTTTTCGATTTTCCAGTTGGGATTGCTGGGGCTCAGGTGCCATGTGATTGACAACCTTGATCGTCCGGGCGGGCAATGCACCCAGCTTTACCCTGAAAAGCCCATCTATGATATCCCGAGTCGGCCGAAGTGCACGGGGCAGGAGCTCACCGATGACCTTCTCAAACAGGCCAGCCCGTTCGATCCGGTTTTCCATTTTTCCGATCAGGCCGAAAGTCTGGTACGGCTTGAAAACGGCGACTGGCGTCTGGGCACTTCCATGGGGCTGGTCTTTGAAGCACCGGTAATCGTGATCGCCGGTGGTGCCGGAAGCTTTGTGCCCAAGCGGCCGAGGCTGGAGGGGATCGACGACTTTGAAGAGAAATCGGTATTCTATGCGGTCCGGCGCATGGAGGACTTTCGGGATAAGCGGGTGGTGATTGCGGGTGGCGGTGATTCCGCCCTTGACTGGACTCTCAATCTCCAGCCGATCGCTTCGGATCTGACCCTGGTTCACCGGCGCGAGGAGTTTCGCGGCGCACCGGATTCCGTGTCGCAAATGCGTGCTCTGGTGGACGCCGGCAAGATGCGGCTGGTGATCGGGACGGTGGAAGGTCTTGAGGGCAGTGATGGCCAGCTCCACGCGGTGCGGGTCAAGCACAAGGCGGACGGGCGCGAAGAAGACATCCCGGCCGATGCGTTCATGCCGTTTTTCGGGCTCAAGATCAGTCTGGGTCCCATTGCCGAGTGGGGGCTCAACCGGGACCACAACAGGATCGTGGTTGACCCCGGTACCTTTGCGACAGACCAGCCGGGGATCTATGCGGTCGGTGATGTCTGCACCTATCCCGGCAAGCTCAAGCTGATTCTGTCGGGATTTCATGAAGCGGCGGTGATGGCGCACGCCGCTTTTGCCTATGCCCGTCCCGACGAAAAGATGGTGACCGGCTACACCACCACCAATTCCGAGCTTCAGCAACGGCTGGGTGTGGCCGGATAGCTGCGGCCGGGAGGATGCGATGCGCAGCCATCACAAGGACGAGGATGCCCAGGCCACAGATCGGATGATCGCAGAGAACCGCGATTTTTTCCGTCAGCGCAGTTTTCATCTCCTGATCTGGGGCCTTCTTCTGTCGGCAGTGTTCGGCGTGCACAGTGCTATCGCCTTCGGCTATCTGGCTCCGGCTCCGGGGCTAGGCGGGTGGACCTGGGTCGCCACTGTGGTGGTGGCGGTGGTGGCGTCGTTTCTGTTCGAACGGTACCACGCCATCAGCCCCGCCAACATCCTGTCCCGCCTGTTGCTGCACCTGTGGGCCGGGTTTGCCGTGACCCTGGTGATCATCGGTTTTCTTGGTGGGGCCACGGCGCTGATGCCGGGCTCGGCCCACTGCGGTTCATTGGCGGCGATCGTGGGCGGCGGATTTTTTGTGTCAGCCCTTTTGGTGGTCAGCCGGGGCCTTCTGGCGTTGGCGATGCTCTGGTGGTGTGCTGCCGCTGTCATGTTTTTTCTGGCCGTCCAGGCGGCGTTGTTCCTGATGGTCTGCCTGACCTTCGGTGGTCTGTTTTTGCCCGGTCTTGCGCTTTATGCAAGCTATCGCGTCAGGCCGTCTGGCGCGTGATCTGCACAAAGAACGCCCGCCCCGTCGGGGGCGGACGCGGTTCCCGGTGACCGGTGGGGCGGTCACCGGTAATGGCGCTCGCGGTGCTTTTCACGCCTGTGGTCGCGCCGGTCATCATGCCTGTCATGGTGGCGCCGGGCAAAGTAGTGGCCGTCGTGCCAGCCCTTCATGTATCCCCTGCGATAGGCACGGTATTTCCCATGATGGTGACGGTGGGCATAATACTTCTTGTGATAGTGATGGCCGTAATAATGATGACCATAGTGGGAATATCCCAGCCAGCTGTACGGCGAGAGATCAAGATAGATATTGGTCCGGACGCCGTGGGCCGAGGCCGTGCCAGCCGCTCCCAGGGCCAGTCCACCGGTGACAATGGCGATCAGAATGGATTTTTTCATCGTCTTCTCCTTTGCAGGACGGGTCCTTTGCAAGAGGCGCTCACCCGTCTTCCGGTTACGCGCTACGTGACGATGCCACTGTAGCCAGTCTAAACTGAACCGGTGGTGAGACCCATGTTCATCTGGCATTAAAGTGTGTCTTTTTAGGTTTTCAGCCATGAACCGACGCCTTTTTGCCATAGTCGCAATCGTGATCGGCGCACTTCTGTTCGCGGTGCCTGCCGCCTGGGCGCTTGATCCCCCGGCGGGGCCGCGTTGGGGAGCGGCGGGCCAGCCGGACAAGAAGCCCCGGGGGCTTTATCCGCAGGACGAGCGCAAGCAGCGTGCCCTTGAACAGTTCATGCGACACGATCGGGCGCGTGACGCTGTTCGGGCCGGCAAGATCCGATCGCTGGGGGAGATTCGCCGTCAGGTCAATCAGCAGTTTCCGGGACGTATCGTTGGAGTGGAGCTTTACCAGCGCCGCCAGAAATGGATCTATGATGTGCGCGTCCTGAACAATGCCGGCGATGTCATTGCGGTGCAGATGGATGCCCGCACCGGGGCCGTCATGTCGGTCAGAGGGAGACGGTGATATGCGCATACTCTTGGTGGAAGATGATCCCAACCTGTCGCGCCAGGTCCGGAGCGCCCTGGAGGATACCGATTATTCGGTTGATCATGCAGCGGACGGCGAGGAAGGCCATTTCCTGGGTGCTAGTGAGCCCTATGACGCCATTGTGCTTGATCTCGGGCTTCCCGTAATCGACGGTCTGAGTGTTCTGGAACGCTGGCGCACGGAAGGCGTCGCCACTCCAGTTCTCATACTGACCGCCCGTGACCGATGGAGCGACAAGGTCGCGGGCCTCGATGCGGGTGCCGATGATTACCTTGCCAAACCCTTTCAGATGGAGGAGTTGCTGGCGCGCCTGCGAGCCCTTATTCGCCGTGCTGCGGGTCAGGCTTCGGCCGAACTGACGTGTGGGCCGGTGGTCTTGAATACGCGCAGCGGCCGGGTGACCGTGGACGGCGAAGCGATCAAGTTGACGGCCCAGGAATACAAGCTCTTGGCCTATCTGATGCATCATGCCGACAAGGTGGTGTCGCGCACCGAACTGACGGAGCATATCTACGATCAGGATTTTGACCGGGATTCCAACACCATCGAGGTATTCGTGAACCGCATTCGCAAGAAATTGCCGGTAAATATTATCAGGACGGTCCGCGGCCTCGGCTACCGGCTTGAAGCCCCCGACGGTGACGCGGCCTGATGGCGGACCGCGCACGGGAGGGTGGCGACAAGACGCTGGTGGCGGGCCAGTCGCTGGCCATTCGAACGCTTGTCGCTGCCGGGGTGTGGCTGACCGTGGCGTTGGCCGCGGGCGGATTTCTGTTGTCCGTGTTTTTTCGCGAAACCCTGGAGCGCAACTTCGACGCGCGCCTGGGGGTGCTCCTGGAAAGCCTGATCGGCGCCGCGACCGTGGACGAGGAGGGGATCATAAGCCTTTACCGCTCGATGATGGACCCGCGCTTTGATCGACCCTATTCGGGCTGGTACTGGCAGATTTCCCAGGAAGGTGCCACGCCATTCCGGTCGCGATCACTATGGGATCAGGATCTCGCCATCGGCGACGGCGGTGGGCATGGCGCACCACGGGTGTTCGAAATGCCGGGTCCCGACGGCCAGACGCTGCGCGTCATGGAGCGGGATATTCGCCTGCCCGGCTCCGAGGGTATCTACCATTTTGCCATCGCCGGTGACGTGTCCGAACTCAGGGACCAGATCGCCGCCTTCAACCGGACTTTGGCGTGGTGGCTGGCGCTGCTCGGGGCAATTCTTTTGCTGACCATGGCAATTCAGGTGCGATTCGGGCTGCGGCCGCTCAGGCGCATTCGCGAATCGCTGGGCGCCATTCGGTCCGGCCGGGCGCGGCGGCTGGAAGGCAGCATGCCGAAAGAAATCGAACCGCTGGCGCGCGAACTCAATGCGCTTCTCGATCAGAACGAAGCGGTGGTCGAGCGCGCTCGCAAGCACGCGGGTAATCTGGCCCATGCGTTGAAAACACCGTTGAGTGTGTTGAGCAACGAAGCGCGCGCCAGTGACGGGCCACTGGCCCGGTTGGTCCTTGAACAGACGGCCATCATGGCGCGCCATGTGGACCACCATTTGTCCCGTGCCCGGGCGGCGGCGCGCGCCGGAGTGATTGGCGTGCGCACGCCGGTGCCCCCCGCGGTTGATGACCTGGTTCGGGCGATGAAGCGGCTTTATGCCGACCGGGGCTTGAGATACAGCGTCGTCATATCCGACGATGACCTGGCGTTCCGGGGCGAGCGGCAGGATCTTGACGATATGCTGGGCAATCTGCTCGACAATGCCAGCAAGTGGGCGGCATCGACAGTGCGAGTCACTGCGGTCGGTGACGGCGATTGGATTGCTGTTACCATCGAGGACGACGGGCCCGGAATTTCCGAGGCGGTACAGGATCAGGTGTTCAAGCGGGGAGAACGGCTGGACGAGTCCGTACCTGGCAGCGGTCTTGGCCTGGAAATAGTCAAGGACCTGGCGGAAATCTGCGGTGGTTCGGTTGATCTGGGGCGTTCCGGTCTGGGCGGGGTGAAGGTGGTTCTTCGGCTTCCAAGGGCGACTGTTTCCTGAATTCTTCATTCATCGGCGGTTCAGGCTGATCCCGCGATACTGGGAGCCAGGATCAACGAGCTGCGGAGGACAGCCGATGCTGAAAAAGGCGATCATTGCTGCTCTGTCCCTGGGACTGGTGGCCTGTAGCAGCAATCCCGGACCACGCGAGCAAAGCGGGGCCGTACTGGGGGCCGCTACCGGCGCCCTTCTGGGAGCGGCGCTGAGCCACCATCACCACAAGGGCTGGCGCGGACACCGGGGCGGCGGTCATTCCAACGGCGCAGCCATCGTGCTTGGTGCCATCGCCGGTGGCCTGGTGGGCAGCAGCATCGGCCGCGATCTCGACAAGGCGGACCGCCGCGCCATGGCGCGAGCCCAGTATGACGCTCTTGAATATAACCGGTCGGGTGAGTCGTCCCATTGGCATAATCCGGACACCGGCCACTACGGAGCGGTTACTCCCGAACCGGCCTATGAACGCCAGCCCGGAGAATATTGTCGGGAGTTTCAGCAGACCGTGGTGATCGGTGGCGACCAACAGGAAGCCTATGGCACCGCCTGCCGGCGTCCCGACGGCAGCTGGGAAATTGTAAGCCGTTGACAGTCAGACATGTAACGGAATCGGCGATTTCGGACTTTAACTCTCTCCCTCCCCACTTTGTGCCCGGTGGCACGCCCGGAATCGCCGTCATTCGGACCCCGACCCGCTCAACCCCGGCGGGTCGGGGATTCGTCTTCTGCGGCCTTTGAACTTGATGGTGACCTGCCATTCATCACCCTCTTTCTTTGCGGTTCGAACAGCTACACCGTCAACCAGCTCTGCGCCGGGTGGCAGGGCCTCGGCGGCAATGTCGATGGCCTGATCGGCGCTGTCGGCGGCGACCATCATCTGGTAACTGCCGGGACGCTCTCTCTTGCTCATTTCTTGTCTCGTTCCGGAGGTTCGATGAACAGTGAACAGGCGGACAGGCCAAGCCAGCCGAAAATCAACATTGTGCCGCCCAACGGCACCACCCACTGCACCATACCCTGTCCCATCAAGGCCAGAATATACAGCCCGCCGCTGAACAGGACGATTCCGATGGTGAATGCGGTTCCGACCATTTTCAGGAGCCCAACCCCTCGGTTGGCGCGGATATAGGGGGTCAGGAGCCCGACACCCACCAGGCCGAGAGCATGCCAGAGCTGGTAGTCGGCGCCCAGGTCAAGAAGGGTCAGGCGGTCCTGCGGCAAGTGCGACAGCATATGACTGCCGATCGCCCCCATGGCGACGGCGATAACCCCGTTGATGGCGGCGGCAAATACCCAGAAACGCATTGGCATCCCCCGATGTGGTTTACGCGCATTATGACCGCAGATCCACCATGGAGGCAATTTCCTGATCGCGTCCATGGGCGGGAAGCGTGAACAGCCTTTTCGTCAGGTCCGCGAACGCCGGGGCGTACAGATGGTAGGCGTGATCGCGATCCTCAGCCGTTGCGATACGCAAAGCGTATGTATCAAGCGCGCCCGAGAGATAGTCGGTTACGACGGGCGCTTGTTCGCCGGGCCCCAGAATGTCAATCACCCCCTCATGCAGTGCCTTGTAGGCGGTTTCCATGTCCCAGGATCTGCAGTACTCGATACCCAGCACCAGGGGACCATCCATCAGCATGATCCGGGCGAACGCCTGATCGGTAAAGACCCGAAGATAGGCCAGACACCCGGCGATCAGGTCCTCAAGCGGATCGACCCCCTCATAGGGGTAGGTTGCGATACGGTCAGCAAGCTGCTTGCAAAGGCTGTCATACACCGCCTTGAACATCGCCTGCTTGTCGGGGAAATGATGATAGAGCGACCCGCGCGAACTGCGGGCTTCTCTCACCACCATGTTGGTCGACGCTCCGTGAAAGCCATGGCGGGCAAAACACGCGGTGGCAACGGCCAGCAGATGCGCTCTGGTGCGCTCGAAATTCTCCTTGTTGGATCCCGCAGGTTTGGCCATGCCACGATCATATTTACATACCGGCAGTCTGTCTATAATATCTTTTACCGGCAGATTGTCTGTAATAGTCGTTTTGGCACTCTTTGATGTCGGCGTCGGGGGCACTCCACCTGGCTGGCCGGGGAGCGGGTGCGCAGATCGAGGGAGAATGAAGGTGCTGAAACTGAACGGTTTTTATCCTGTGCTCTGCGTTGAGGATGTGGAACGCGCAGCCCATTTCTACGTCGCCCATTTTGGCTTCAAGCCGGTGTTTGAAAGCGACTGGTATATCCACCTGCGGATGGAGGGACGAGACGAGATTGAGCTTGCCTTTGTCAAAGCCACCCACGAAAGCGTGCCGGAGAGCTGTCGTCGCGGCGCGCAGGGGATCATTCTGAGTTTCGAGGTCGAAGATGCGAACTCGCTTTATGCCTCTTTCATGAAAAAGGGATTAAACATCCTGCAGGATCTGAGGGATGAGCCGTGGGGGCAGCGTCACTTCATATTGAGTGACCCTTGTGGCGTGACCATTGATGTCGTTCAGGTGATCGAGGCCACGCAGGATTTTCAAACCCAGCATTTAATCTAAACGCGGTCGGTCATCTTCTCAAGAAAAGCGCGGATACGGGCGGCGTTGGTTCCGAGATCGCTGACCCCAACGCGTGATGCCGAGCGCACGTCAAGGGCGGTGGCGCCCCCTTCGGCCGGCTCGACCCGGATCACCACATCATCCTTGAAGCCAAACCAGAAGGTGGTGGCCACGGCCTCGATGCGGCCGCGTTCCCGGTCGACCGCCACAATCTTCCATCCCATGGCACGCGCCGCGCGTTCGGCCCGGTCGAAGACAGCGGCGAGCGGCTCCATGAGATAAAGGGTCTGGAGATCAGGATAGGCATCCACCTGGTATCGGCCCACTGCGTCGATGCCGGCGTAGGCCGGATCATTGTCACCAGGCGCGCGCAGCTCAATCACAGCTTCAAACGCGGGCGGGTCCACGATATCGGTGGTTATGTCGTGAATTGCCGGGACCCGGCTGGCGTTCGATCCCATGGTGAAAAGTGTGATCGTAATGGTAAGACTGACGCCAAGTGCCCCGCCGGCGACAAGCATGCCTTTCTTGCCACGGGCAGGCCGCGCGAAATACAGCCCGAAGGCTGCGAGCACGGCAGCGGCGAGGCTGGCGAAAGCGCCGAAGATCAGGGCATTGATCGCAACGCGGTGGTCGACCAGCCCGAACCCGTGGGCCGGACCCGCCAAAATCACGACCATGGCGACCAGCCCGGCCACCAATGCGCTGAGAAGCGCCATTCGGGAATAGGAGCGCTCTGTCTCTTCGCCTGTGTTCTGGTGATCCGTCATCCCTGAAGCTCCCCTTGGTTGACTGCCAGTTTATGCGCTTGTGCCTCCCCCGTGCAATCCTTGTAATCGTGAAAAGGCGGCGCCATCTGGTCACGAACGGCGGGGCAGACCGTCACTCCTCTCCAGGGCCTGATGCCCGGGTGTGATGCGTTTGTTTCGAGTTCATGAATCAGCCTGCCCAAAGATTTCGGTCATTTCTGTGGCGATGCCTGAATGGCCTGGAGAGCCGTGCCGGCGACGGGCTTCTACTGGCATTGGCCGCGGTATTGCTGTGGTCGGGAAACTTCATTGCCGCCAAGGCGGTGGCAGACACGGTGCCGGCAATGGCTTTGGCCTTCTGGCGTTGGAGCTTTGCCGCACTGATCGCCATCCTATTCGCGTGGCGACATCTGCGCCAGGACTGGCCGGTGCTGGTGCGGCATTGGCGCATGGTTACGCTTCTCGCGTTCCTCGGCAATGCGTGTTACAGCGCGCTCATTTATGTGGGGCTTCAGACCACAAGTGCCATCACGGTCATGCTGGAAAACGCCATTTTGCCAGCGGCAATCGCCGTGTTGTGTTATCTGGTGCACGGGGAGCGGATGCGCCCGGTTCAGATCTGGGGGCTTGGCTTCAGTCTGGCGGGGGCGGTGTGGATCATTGTGCGTGGTGACCTGGATCAACTGACCGCGCTCACCCTGGCGCGGGGGGATTTTCTGGTGATCGGCGGTGTTGTGGCCTATGCGGCCTATACGGTGCTGCTGAGCCGCGCCCCTCCGGTGCATTCGGCCTCTCTGATCGCCGCCACCTTTGCGGCCGCGGCGGTGCTGCTTGTCCCCTTTTTTCTCGGCGAGCTCATCCTCGGGGCGCCGACCCATTGGCCTGTGGAGGGCTGGTTAGCCATTGTCTATATCGCCGTCTTTCCATCGCTGGTGTGCTTTTCGCTGTTCAATGCCGCCATTCGGAAGATTGGTGCCAACCGGGCCGGGATCATGCTGTCCTTCCTGCCGGTTGCGGGTGCGGGGCTCGCCTTTGTGCTGCTGGGGGAACGGCTGACCGGAGCGCACATGGTGGGCGGCACGCTGGTCCTTGGCGGCGTGCTGCTGGCCCAGCGCAGGACCGGCCGGTAGGTCAGAGGGGCCGGTCAGTCGTCATCAAGACGGGAGATCTTGGTTCCCTCGAGGCTGATATTGAACATCAGCCCCTCGTTGCCGAAAACGAAGCCGACAATGGGATCCTTGATGCTGTTGGTGTCAAGGTCCGCGCCGGTTCCAACGTCAACCACGGCGACGCTGCCATCCACACCGATTTCCCAGCCATCCGACTGGCGGAAGGATTCCAGTGCTTCGTCGGTCATGAACAGCAGAATCTGGGACCGTTTCTGGGCGCCAAGCTGGAACCCGAACGAGCCTGATGTGGTGGAATAGTAGGCCACTGTTTCGCCCCCGACCCGGAGCGCGCCCTTGCCGTGCTCGCCGCCAAACGCGATTCCTGCCTTGTAGATCTTGGGAAAGACGAGAATGCCCTTGGCCTTCTTCGCCAGTTCCTGACCGGTATAGCTCTGTTCGTAGAACCGGGCCAAGGTCTCGTCCACCCGCTGTTCCAACTTCTCGCGCTTTCCGGCAAACGCCGGCGGCGCCGCCGCGGTGATGCAAATGATGATGAGGGCCACGAGCGCTCTGTTCATGACATGTCCTTTCGTTGTCAGGCGACTGCTGTCGTACGTCAGACTCGCCTAAGAATGTGAAATTTCTGGGGCGTAACAGGGTCAACGGTGCCAGTTGGAATTTTGATTGCGGCGCGAGAGTGAACGCTTGTCTTGACGGACGGTTGTTGCTAGATTGCGCCGCATTCCGGGCCGGGTGCCCGAAATCCCATCCTGTCGGGGCGCGTAGCTCAGTGGTAGAGCACTGTGTTCACATCGCAGGGGTCGCTGGTTCAATCCCAGCCGCGCCCACCATATAGATCAGCGCGTGACATTCGGTCAGTTGTTGACTGTCGGTTCTGCCGCCGGTCACTCAGATCCATTATAGTCTCACGATCACCTTGCCGATATTTCTGCCCGTGAAGAGTTTGGAATAGGCCGCCAACGTGTTTTCAAGGCCCCGGGTCTCGTCGAACGGCATGGTGATTTTTCCGCCATCCATCCATTCCCGCAACTGGGCTGTCAGGTCTTCCCCCATTTCGAGGAAATCAGTGCACATGAATCCTTGCACCTTCAGTCGCTTCATCAGGATCTGGTCGAAGTTGGATGGTCCCGAAGTGCGACCACCGCTTGCATATGCCGCGATTATGCCGCAAATGACGATTCGGCCATGCATGGCCATGTGGGGAAAAGCGGCGTCCAGAATCGAGCCACCCACATTGTCGAAGAAGACGTTGATTCCACCTTCGATTTTCCCGAGTTCGGATGCCACATCAGAGGTCTTGTAATTGATCTCCCCATCGATGCCGATCCGGTCGCGCAGGAAGGTGCATTTCTCATCGCTGCCGGCGATGCCATGGACCCGCGCACCAATTGTCCGGGCGATCTGGCAGGCGAGCAGACCGGTCGCGCCAGCGGCGGCCGAGACGAGTACGGTTTCGCCAGCCTGAACATCGGCAACATGGCGCAGACCCAACAGGGCTGTCCAGCCATTGAGGCCAAGTGCCCCAAGGTATTGGCGCTGGTCGGAGACGCTTTCATCCAGGATGTGCAGACTGGCGTCATCCGGACGGACCAGAGAATAATCCGCCCATTGTCCAAAGCAGCGGACGAGCTGACCTTCCTTCACCCTGGCGTGGCGGGATGCGACCACCCGGCCCAGGCCAAGCCCGACCATGGGACCACCTGTTGGAAGGGGAGGATGATAGGAGTCGGTTCGCGGTGTGATCCACATGCGAGTCCCGGCGTCGAGGGACAGATACGCATTGCGGATCAGCACTTCGCCATCGCGAGGAGTGGGAATCTCTGACGTCTCGAGAGAAAAGGCGGACGCGAAATCGTTGCCTTCCGGGTATCTGTTCAGCTTCCAGTAACGGTTGGTGGTCAAGTTGCCTGCCTCCTTCCCTCCCTGGCTCCTGCACGGCTTGTGGAATCCGGGGGCCGGCCATGTCGGCCAGATACAGCCAGTCTATGCTTCGCCCTCGATCGCTGTCAGCTAGGACAATTGATAGGTCTGATGCAGAACCCGCCTTCGGCGGATCATCGTGAATGGTTCTAGCGGGAAAATTGTCGCGACTGCCTATCACCCTGCGGGTGGCCGTACAGTCATCCCTTGCGGCGCTCGCAATCGCGGCTGGGGAGGTTGCGTTGTCTCGGGGGTTGGGCCACAGCGTAGTACAGGTAGACCGCAACGATGACGAAAACGGCGCTGGCCAGCAGACCAACCAGAAACCCGTATGCAAATGGCAGACTGGCAGAGTCCATAGTGTTTGCCCCCCTTGAAACCGGGCGCAAACTATCTTCTTTCGGTAGAATTGGCAAGCAATTATATTTATTTCCTTAGATGAATCCAGTTGCGGTGCGTGGGCCTGGTCAACGTTCGAACTTGGTCGAAAGCACGATCGACGACACAGTCTTGTCGATGCCGTCAATGGCGCCGATTTCGTCCAGCATGGCATCAATCTCCATGGTGGTCTCGGCCCGTATCAGAGCAATCAGGTCGTAGACCCCGCTGACCGCGTGGAGCGCGCGCAGACCGGCCATTTGCTTGAGCGCATGGACCACCCGGTCGGCGAATTTAGGGTTCACACTGATCATTACATGGGCGGTAATCAGCCGGCGTGCGAACTCGTCATTGAGCCGGATGGTGTAACCGCCAATGATACCGCGTCGTTCGAGCCGGCGCATACGGTCCTGGACCGTAGAGCGTGAAAGACCGAGCTTGCGGGCCAGGACGGCCGTGGGCTGGCGGGCATCGGCTTCAAGAAGGGTAATCAGTTTGCGGTCGGTATCATCCATCGGCGATATGATCACTAATCCCGTCATTATGACTGAATTTTACCATAAAACCGTCCATCTGTCCCCTTTGAACCGCCACCACCAGCCGTTAGCCTGACAGAAGCAGCTAAAACCGGATTGAATTGTCCGCATTGAATTGACCGGAGCGGACTGAAAGGGTGGATATGATCAGGCAGGTTCTTATTCTGGGCGCCGGCAAGATCGGCGCAACCGTTGCAGCATTTCTTGGTAGCTGCGGTGAATATGCTGTCACTGTGGCCGACCGGGACGAGACCAGTCTTGCCCGTGTTCAGGGAGATATCGGGGTCAAGACCCTCAGGCTCGATATCTCCGATGCGCCCGCGCTTGACGCTGCGCTTGCTGGCAAGTGGGCGGTTTTGAGTGCGCTTCCCTTTGATCTGACGCCGCTGATTGCGCGAGCGGCTGCGCGAAACCAGGTCAATTATTTCGACCTGACCGAAGATGTGGCCAGCACGCGTATCGTCAAGGATCTGGCCAAGGATGCACCGGTCGCCTTCATGCCGCAATCGGGATTGGCGCCCGGGTTCGTCTCCATCGTCGCCTATGACCTCGCCAGGCAATTCGACAGCTTGCATGAAGTCAAGATGCGGGTGGGTGCATTGGCGCAATATCCCTCCAATGCGCTGAAATACAACCTGACCTGGAGCACCGAAGGGATCATCAACGAATATTGCCAGCCCTGTGAAGCCATTGTGGATGGCGAATACCGAGAAGTACCACCGCTTGAGGAAATTGAAACATTTTCGCTCGACGGGATTACCTACGAGGCGTTCAACACCTCGGGGGGGCTTGGGACATTGTGCGAGACGCTCAAAGGCAAGGTGGACAATCTCAACTACAAATCGGTGCGCTATCCCGGCCATCGCGACGTGATGAAGATGCTGATCCGCGATCTGCGCCTTGGCGAGCGCCAGGACCTGCTGAAGGACATCTTCGAATATGCCCTGCCCACCACCATGCAGGACGTGGTTCTGGTGTTCGTCACCGTCAGTGGCATGAAGGGTGGCCGACTGACTCAGGAATCCTTCGCGCGCAAGATTTACGCGCGACAGCTTTATGGCCGTCCGTTCAGCGCGATCCAGATCACCACGGCGGCAGGGGTCTGCGGCGTCATCGATCTGATGGCC
>RFJA01000189.1 GCA_003695065.1 Alphaproteobacteria bacterium | reverse complement strand
ATGTGGGGGTTTTCGAACTTCAGGCCATGATGGCAGCGGTCAGTGTGCCGGTGCTTTTGACGCTAAGTTTCCTGTTCGAGGCCGGGCAGGCGCATGAGCTGGCCGGCCTGACCACCCGGGGCTACCTTGCGCTCGGCTACACGATTGTCATTGCTTCGCTGTTCGGGCATGGGGTGAGCTATTTTCTGCTGCAACGAAACCCGGTGTCCACGGTCACACCGTTCTTTCTGCTCACGCCGGTATTCGGGGTTTTGCTGTCGGTTGCCATTCTGGACGAGGTTCTGACCAGCCGGATGATTGCCGGCGCGTTCGTGACGTTCGTCGGGATTGCCGTGGTGACCCTTCGGGAACGCCGTCGCGCGCTGGCAATGGGACGGTAACCATGCGGATGATTTCGGCCCCGTCTCCCAATTTCGACGAGCGCGCCGCCGGCAAATCCGTTGACATGGTGGTGCTGCACTATACGGGTATGGAGTCCATGGCGGCCGCGTTGGCACGGATGCTTGACGTGAACGCCAAGGTCAGCGCCCATTACATGATCGACAAGGACGGCAGTCTCTACCGGCTGGTTGATGAGACGCATCGCGCCTGGCACGCGGGGGTAAGCTACTGGGCGGGCGAGCGGGATATTAACAGCATTTCCATCGGGATCGAGCTGGTCAACCCGGGGCATGCCTATCCCGGTTACGCCGGGGGCTACCGCCCGTTCCCCGAGGCCCAGATGGCGACGCTGGAGGCGCTGCTGGGCGAGGTCATGGCTCGTCACAGGATCTTGCCGTCCCGCGTCCTTGGCCATTCGGACGTGGCACCGGCGCGCAAGAAGGACCCGGGTGAATTGTTCGATTGGGAACGGCTCGCCGCCGCCGGTCTTGCAGAGATGCCGCAAGCGGCTGATCCGGCACCCGGTCCCGACCTTGCCCCAGGTGCCACGGGGGAAGCGGTCAGCCGTTTGCAGGCCGCGCTTGCCCGGTTCGGTTACGACATCGCGGAGACTGGCCGATACGACGAACCGACGACGCTCGTGGTGGCGGCCTTTCAGCGCCATTACCGGCGGGCCCGCGTGGATGGGATTGCCGACGGGGAGACCCGGGGACGGCTTATCGCCCTTCTCGACCGGGGGGGGCGGTAGTCTTGCAGATGCGCCTTGTGCCTGGTTGCTAATGGGTATGCCGGGCGTTGGCCGTGTCAGCGATCAGTCCCTCCGGCCGGTTCTTCAGCAGGGTTTTCGTGTCCGGGCCCACCCGGTCATCGAACGGGCGTTCGGGGCCGCCCCCGCTAAACATGTTGCCGATGTTGCTGCATGCCGTGGTCAAGAGTAGGGTCACCAGACAACAGATGATCAACATTCCCTGACGTCGCGTCATTTTGTCCCGCCGGTTGGTTGGTAAGCTGGAAAACTCCTAATGCATCCCGGTGGTTGACGCAAGGCGGTAAACGCGCCATCTATGGAACGTCAGATGGCCGGACGGTCGCTCTGCCGCCGTTTCCGGCGGCGGGGAGGAAAGTCCGGGCTCCACGGAAACACGGTGCCGGATAACATCCGGCGGAGGCGACTCCAGGGACAGTGCCACAGAAAGCAAACCGCCCGCGCCGGCGTCTCGACGCCGGCAGGGTAAGGGTGAAAGGGTGCGGTAAGAGCGCACCGCGCCCCTGGCAACAGGGGTGGCAGGGTAAACCCCACCGGGAGCAAGACCAAATAGGGACGACATGCCGTCTTGCGGCGGCAGGCCGCGTTTCCGGGCCGTCGTCCGGGTAGGTTGCACGAGGCGTCCGGCAACGGGCGTCCCAGATGAATGACCGTCCCCTGCCATGCAGGGACAGAACCCGGCTTACAGGCCATCTGACGAATATTCTGGCAGAGGGGCGCCGTTGGGTTGAAACGCCGGGGCGTCCCTCTCCCGAGTTTGGCGCGCCCTTGCTCGCGGTAGTATCGCCGATACGGAATCCCAAGATATCCCACGGTGGCGGACCCGGTTGGACCGTATGGGAGGCGACAGGAGACTCCTGCCGCTCACCCGGGATTTTCGATAACCATCTGATAAATAATCCATATTTCGTCTTGCGCTCCCTTGCCTCAACCGGGCGTTAATGTCTTCTTAACCACCAAGTCGTACCATCTAATCCCATTGACGCCCATGCTCTCCCATGGTACTCCATAAAGGTCCAAATCGGCGTCTCGTCCTGTTTCCGGAAACGGAGGTGTCGATTGGGGAGGCGAAGCGCCGAAGGGGAACACAGGATTGCCGGTCCGGGCCGCAGGCAATCTTTCGATTTCGAAGGGCAGGTCATGCCGCTGTTTTTGTCCACCTTTACCAACAAGGTCGACCGGAAGGGTCGGGTTTCTGTGCCCGCGTCCTACCGTGCGGCCTTGTCGGGGCAGGAGTGGGCCGGCGTGGTGCTCTACCGCTCCCCGCTTTTGCCGGCAATTGTTGGTTGTGATCTGGAATATATGCTTCGCCACTCCGAAGCCGTCGACGAGTTTCAGGCGCTCGAAGATCCCCGTCAGGCGCTATCTGCAACCATTCTGGCTGACAGCCGTCAACTCGCGTTTGATCCCGAAGGGCGAATTCTGTTGCCGGCTGACCTTCTGGCCCATGCCAACATTACCGACCGGGCGTCTTTCGTCGGTCGAGGCAAGACTTTCCAGATTTGGGAGCCGGCGGCGCTTGAAGATCATACGGCCAAGACCCTTGGCATGGTTCGTGAGAATTTGAAGGGCGGCATGCAGACCGCGAACGCGGCGGCGCCTGGGCCGGGAGGTACCCCATGACCGCGCCTCATGTTCCCGTTCTCCTCAAGGAAGTGCTCGACGTACTGGCGCCGGCGGATGGCGAGGTATTTGTTGACGGCACTTTTGGCGCCGGCGGATACAGTCGTGCCATCTTGGAAGCCGCCAACTGCACGGTCTGGGCCATCGACCGCGACCCCGCGGTGGCGCCGTTGGCGGACCGTTTGCACCGCGCGTTTCCCGGGCGGTTTCATTTCCTGTCAGGCTGTTATGGCGAGATGGAGGCGTTGCTGGCGGCGGCCGGTGTGGAGCGGGTCGACGGTATCGTATTGGATATCGGCGTATCCTCCATGCAACTCGACACTGCTGAACGCGGATTCTCGTTTCAGGCGGAAGGCCCGCTGGACATGCGCATGGGCAGCGAAGGGCCGATGGCCGCGGATGTGGTCAATACGGCCACCGCCGAAGATCTCGCGGATATTCTCTACAAGTATGGCGAGGAACGTCAGTCCCGGCGGATTGCCCGCGCCATTGTGGCAGTCCGGGCGGATCGTCCGTTCAGTCGCACCGGTGAGCTCGCCCGGGTTGTCGAAAAGGCAGTGGGGCGCAAGCCCGGTAAGGCTGTTCACCCTGCGACCCGAACGTTTCAGGCGCTTAGAATCTACATCAACGATGAGCTTGGGGAGCTGGAGCGTGGTCTGGCGGCCGCGGAACGGCTGCTGCGCCCGGGAGGCCGGCTGTGCGTGGTTTCCTTTCATTCGCTTGAAGATCGCATCGTCAAGACCTTTCTGCGCGAGCGCAGCGGCGACGCCGAGGGTGTTTCGCGTCACCTGCCCGCGGTTGCGTCGGCGCGCGCGCCGAGTTTTCGGCAGGTCGGGCGCAAGGCGATTCGTCCCGGCGCGGACGAGATTGCGGTCAATCCTCGTGCCCGTTCAGCGCGACTGCGGGCGGCGGTGCGCACCGACGCGCCGGCGTGGGGCATTGGAGGTGCGGCATGAACCGGTTGCTGACGACATTGGTGTTGCTGCTGGTGGTGGTGGCTGGTCTCGGTCTTTATCAGCTCAAGTACCAAACGCAGCGCCTGCAGCAGGAAGTAGCGGCACTCGACCATCAGCTGGCCTCTGACCGGGCGGCGATCCGGGTGTTGGAGGCGGAGTGGACCTATCTGACCCGGCCGGAGCGACTGGCAGCGCTCAGTCAGCGTTATCTGGCTCTGGCGCCCACGTCAGGCGAACAGATCGCGCCATCGCCGGAAGTCATCGCCCGGCGCGATGATCCGACCGCGGTGCTTGCCCAGGTGGACGATTTCCGGGCGCCCTCGGTCGTGTTGGCGAAGGCACCGCCGGTGCCACGTGACCATACCCCCTCGGCGCCGACCGAAGCGCGGCCTGCAGCGCCGGTTCTGGAAGTTCGTCGCGACCGCGACACGCCGCTGTTCGAGCGCATAAAGCTGGTTCTCATGGAGGGTGGTTATGAGTGACCGCCCGCCTGCAATGACAGAGCGACCTTTCTCACTACCTCACTCGTCTCACTCAACGCACCGGCCCGGCCGTCCTGGCCGGGCGGTGCGCTATTTTCGTATCGACGGGGCAGGTAAGGAAACCATGGAGCTTGCCCGTAGCCGGCTGTTGGTGGCGGCGGCGCTGTTCTCCGTGGGGTTTCTGGTGCTGGCGATCAGGCTGGTGGATCTCGGCCTGTTCGAGCGTGTGGTTGAAACGCCGGCCAAGCGCGATGGCAGCAGCGCGATTGCGGCGGCGCGCGCCGACATCGTGGACCGCAACGGCGTGCTGCTGGCAACCAGTCTGCGGACCGCATCGCTTTACGCCGATCCCAAGCTTGTGCTCGATCCGGAAGATGCCGCAGACAAGCTGACGAAGGTGCTGCCCGACCTCAATCGGACCAGGGTTCTCGCCCGGCTCAGAAGTCCGACCCGGTTTGAGTGGATCAAGCGCGATCTGACGCCCGAAGAGGAGTGGCGGGTCAACAGCCTTGGGATTCCCGGTCTCGCCTTCGAGGAAGAAGACCGGCGCATTTATCCCCAGGGCCGGCTGGCGGCCCATGTGCTCGGGTTCGTGGATGTGGATGGCAATGGCCTCGCGGGAATCGAGCGATTCTTCGACCGTCGGCTCGGCGGCGCGGGAATTGCGGGCGCCCCGCTTGCGCTTTCCCTTGATATACGGGTTCAGCACATCCTCCGCGAGGAAATACTGCGGGCGATGGAGACCTTCTCGGCAATCGGTGCGGCCGGTCTGGTGATGGATGTGAATTCCGGCGAGATACTCGGTCTTGCGTCGCTTCCCGATTTCGATCCCAACCGTCCCGGAGGCGCCCCCCCGGAGGCGCTGTTCAACCGTGCGGTTCAAGGAGTCTATGAGCTTGGCTCCGGATTCAAGGCCTTCACTGTTGCGATCGCCCTGGAGACGGGGGTGGCAAGCCTCGACACGGTCTATGACGCAACCAAGCCTATTCGGGTCGGGCGGTTCCTGATTCGCGATCACCATCCCAAGGCGCGGCCGCTCAACGTGCCGGAGGTGTTCGTTTATTCGTCGAATATTGGTGCGGCCAAGATGGCGCTCGATATTGGCGGCGATGTGCAGCGCCAATTCCTGGAGCGCCTTGGCTTGTTGCGGGCCCCGAAGCTGGAATTGCTGGAAACCGGAGAACCGATCGTGCCCCATCCGTGGCGCGAAGTGACCACCATGACCGTATCCTACGGGCACGGTCTGGCGGTGACGCCTTTGCAATTGACCGCGGGTATTGCGGCGCTGGTCAATGGTGGTCGCCTTATTCCCGCCACCTTGCTGCGCAAGGATGATGACGTGCGCCGGAACATGAGCGGCGAGCGTATCATCTCACCGGAAACCAGCCTGGCCATGCGCCAGCTCCTGCGCCTTGCCGTGACACAGGGCACGGGCAGTAACGCCGATAT
>RFJA01000188.1 GCA_003695065.1 Alphaproteobacteria bacterium | reverse complement strand
CCTTTATGAGGATCTGCACTGCTATGTGCGCGACCGTCTGATTGCGTATTACGGTGATGCGGCAACCCCGGTGGATGGACGTATTCCGGCCCATCTGCTCGGTAACATGTGGTCCCAGAGCTGGAACAACGTGTTCGATCTGGTGGCACCATATCCGGATGCCCCAAGCGTCGATCCCACGGCCCGGCTCAAAGCGCAGAATTATGATCACATCCGCATGGTCCGGCTCGGAGAAAAATTTTTCACCTCGCTCGGTTTCGATCCGTTGCCGGACACGTTCTGGGAGCGCTCACTGTTTACCCAGCCAGCGGACCGCGAGGTTGTTTGTCATGCCAGTGCATGGCACATGGACTTCGGGCAGGATATCCGGCTCAAGATGTGCATCAGGCCCACCTATGAGGATCTGGTGACCATTCACCATGAATTGGGACACAGCTATTATCAGCGCGCCTACAGCCATTTGCCGGTTCTGTATCAGTCCGGCGCGCACGATGGTTTCCACGAGGCGATCGGTGACGCCATCGCCCTTTCCATGACGCCGGCCTATCTGAAGTCCATCGGTCTTGCCGAGACCGCAAGCACCGACCACGCGGCGACGATCAACACCCAGATGCAACTGGCGCTCGACAAAATAGCGTTTCTCCCCTTTGCCAAACTTATGGACAATTGGCGATGGGGCGTTTTTTCGGGTGACATCGGACCGGACGAGTACAACAGCGCCTGGTGGCGCTTGCGCCGCGCCTATCAGGGGATCGAACCGCCGGTCGCACGTACCGAGGACCATTTCGATCCTGGCGCCAAGTATCACATCCCGGGTAACACGCCCTATGTCCGCTACTTCCTGTCATTCATTCTACAGTTCCAGTTTCACAAGGCACTGTGTGAAGCCGCCGGCTGGGAGGGGCCCTTGCATGAATGCTCGATCTACGGCTCTAAAGAAGCGGGCGCAAAGCTGAATGCCATGTTGATGATGGGGCAATCCAGACCCTGGCGGGAGGCGCTTCACGCTCTGACTGGCACGAAAGAGATGGATGCCGGTGCGCTCCTGGAATACTTTGCGCCGCTATCGCGATGGCTCGAACAGGAGAACCAGGGGCGCCAGTGCGGCTGGTCACCCTGAACGCACACCTTATTGGTAGACGAACTCCGACGTCCAAAACTGGCGATTTTGGGAGGCGCATAAATTCCGGCTCGCGCTATCATGCGTCAGGCACGAGAGGGATGCGCTATCATGGGAAGACTTGACGGCAAGATTGCGATCATCACCGGCGCGGCAAGCGGGATCGGACTGGCCACGGTGCGCCGATTCGTTGCCGAAGGGGCCCGGGTCGTGGCTGTCGATCTGCCCACATCGGATATCGACGAGGAACTGGGCGCGCAGGATGCGGTGCATATCATCAAGATCGATGTGACCACTCCCGAAGCGCCCGAGACGATCGTACAGGCCGCGGTGGAGCGGTTCCGCGGCATTGACATTCTTTTCAACAACGCCGGGGCGGCACCAACGGCGCCGCTGGAGGATACGGATGTGGAATTATTGCGCCGTATCATGGCACTCAACGTCGAAGCGATCTTGCGCCTGACGCAACGCGCTGTACCCGAGATGCGCAAGCGTGGCGGCGGACGCATTATCAATACGGGTTCGATCACGTCATTTTATGCGGTGCCCGATTGCGCAGCTTACGCCATATCCAAGCATGCGGTGGCGTCGCTAACCAAGTCCATGTGTATCGAGTATGGCGCCGACAACATCACCGCCAACTACATTTGTCCCGGCGCCATCGTCACCGGGATGACCCGGGAGGTGGTGGAGGAAAACACTGAATTTCGGGATTTCTGGGCCCGGAAATCGGTTTTTGGCCGCTGGGGAGAACCCGATGATATTGCGGGCCCTGTCGTGTTCCTGGCTTCCGACGACGCCCGTTTTGTCACCGGTCACGGGCTGGTGATCGACGGTGGTGCAACCCAAAATTTGTGAGGAATTCAATGAAACGTGATGAGGGGGGACGTGTAGCGGGAAAAGTCGCACTGGTGACCGGCGGCGCTGCGGGGCTTGGCGAGGCTATCGCCCGTCTCCTGGCGCGTGAAGGGGCACGCGTCATGGTCACCGACATCGACGAGGAAAGTGGCGCTCGGGTCGCTGCCGATATTGGCGAGGCGGCCCGGTTCCGGCGGCTCGATGTTACGGACGAGGCGCAATGGGTCTCTGTCATTGGCGACGTCATGGCCGAGTTTGGTCGTCTCGATGTGCTGGTCAACAATGCGGGAATCAGTGAGCCGGGTAACATTGAAGACGAAAGCTACGACCATTGGAAACGGGTGATGACGGTGAATGCCGACAGTGTGTTCCTGGGCTGCAAGCACGCGGTCCGGGCCATGAAGGAAGGAGGGGGCGGGTCCATCGTCAATATCGCCTCGGCGCTTGCGCTCAAGGCCGGGGCCATGTTTGTCGCCTACTGTGCGAGCAAGGCGGCGGTGACCATTCTGACCAAATCGGTGGCGCTCCACTGCGCCGAGAATGGCTACAACATACGCTGCAATTCCGTTCATCCGGGCGCGATCGAAACGCCGATGTTCGAGCGATATCTGGACATGGCTGTTGGTGATCGCGAGGCAACGCGCAAGTTTTTTGAATCACAGCATCCGCTTGGTCGGGTCGGCAAGCCCGATGATATTGCCTATGCTGTGGTCTATCTGGCGTCGGATGAGTCGGGATTTGTCACCGGCGAAGAACTTTGTGTCGACGGCGGAAACGTGATCAGTTAAGGGTTCAATCGGGTTTCAGGGACGACAAGATGAAAAAAGGCCGCATAGATGTCTACCTTGTGGCGGGCGGAAAGTATCACGACATTGACTTTGCCCGTCTCGAACTCCTCAAGTTGCTTCATGCTGATGAACGCTTTCGGGTTCGGGTGGGCGAAGATTATCGCGACATCGAAGCTATCAGGGCGGCGGACTTCCTGATGACCTACACCTGTGACGTGGTGCCCACGGAGTCCGAACTGGCCGGCCTCAAGGCGTTTCTTGCCGACGGCAAGCGCTGGTTTGCCCTGCATGGCACCAACTCCATTCTGCAATTCCTCAAGGATGGACGTGTGGACTCGCCGGACAAGGCGCCCGAGTTCATGGAGATTCTGGGCACCCAGTTCGTTGCGCATCCGCCGATCTGCACCTACCGGGTCGACGTAAGCGACCCCGATCATGCGTTGACCAGGGGAATCGAGCCGTTCGAGGTTGAGGACGAATTGTATCTGTCGCGCGATACCGGGGATTATCACTTGCTGCTGGAAACCCATTTCGAAGGCAAGGCGCCGGGATTCGTTGTGGAAGACTGGGTGGATGATCGCCCCCAGCCGGTGTTGTATCTGCGCTCTTATGGGAACGGTGAGGTGCTGTACCTGACGCTTGGGCACTGCCGCGGCAAATACGATCTGCAATCGCTGGGCGTCGAGGAATACGAGCCTGTTGAACGGTGCTCTTGGCAGTATCCGATCTATTACGAGCTGTTGCGCCGGGGCATCGCCTGGGCGGCCGGTGACCTCGAAGGGTGAGGGCGCATTTATGGACCTTAGGTTCAGCGCCGAGGAACGCGCTTTTCAGAAAGAGGTCCGGGCTTTTCTTGATGAAAACCTGACGGAAGAGCTGCGCGAGGCCACACGCAAGACCACAACCGTTTTCGTGGACAAGGATATTGCGCTTGCCTGGCAGCGTATCCTGCACGAAAAAGGCTGGGTCGGCTATTTCTGGCCCGAAGAATACGGGGGTACCGGCTGGGGGCCGGCCAAGCGCTTCATTTTCGAGGCGGAATGCGCCCGCGCGGGTGCTCCTGGCTTGATACCGCTTGGCCTGAAGTATGTGGGGCCGGTGATTTTCACCTTTGGCAGCGCGGAGCAGAAAAGGCATTTCCTGCCGCGCATTCTGTCGGGGGAGGATTACTGGTGCCAGGGCTATTCGGAGCCGGGTGCCGGCTCGGACCTGGCGGCGGTGCAATGCAAGGCGGTCCGCGACGGCGACGAGTATGTGGTCAACGGGACCAAAATCTGGACCACCCACGCCCATTTCGCCAACTGGATCTTCTGCCTGGTGCGCACAGCGCAGGGCGCGCGGCCCCAGGAAGGAATCAGTTTTTTGCTGATTCCCATGGACTCCCCGGGTGTGACGGTGGAACCCATCATCACGCTGGCCGGTGATCATGAGCTCAATCAGGTGTTCTTTGACGACGTGCGGGTGCCTGCGGCGAACCTGGTGGGTGAGGAGGGCAAGGGATGGCAATACGCCAAGTTTCTACTGGAGTTTGAGCGGGGCGGGGGCAGCGCCTCCGTCAAGCTGAAGGAAGAGCTGGCTCATGTCCGAAAACTTGCCGCCCTTCAGCCGTCTGACGGTGGCCGAACGATGATGGAACGGGAGCGCATCGCTGATGGTCTTGCGGACATCGAGATAGAGATCATGGCGCTTGAAATGGCGGAACTGCGGATCATGTCGGCGCTGAGTGCCGGTAAAAATCCGGGAGCCCAGGCGTCCATGCTCAAGACGGTGGCAACCGAAATCGAACAGGCCTTGAGCGAATTGGCGATCGATATCCTGGGACCCGACGCGCTACCCTTCGTCACCGAGCGCCCGCTCTATGGACCATCCAGTCGTCGGCCCTTGCGACACCCTGAAGGTGAAGCCGTAATGGCGCAATACCTTAACAAGCGCGCCGCGACCATCTATGGCGGGACCAACGAAATTCAGCGTGATATCATCGCCAAAATGGTGCTGGGATTACGCTAACGCACATTCCTCGTCCCCACCAATTGGACAGCACT
>RFJA01000187.1 GCA_003695065.1 Alphaproteobacteria bacterium | reverse complement strand
GCCCTGGATTGCCCTGGCTATTACGCCATCAATCGGGAAAAATCCAGGGCCGCGGTCAGAAATTCGTGACGGATCCGCCCGTCGTCTCCCACCAGATTTTGGTGAATCGTCCACGGGGCGGCGACTGCGGGGCGGGTGCGTCCCTCCAGTGGACCTGCATGGATACACAGACCGTCGCCGGGCTTGCGATCGATCCCGCAAACAAAACAGGTGGGAACGAAAAACGGTGCGAAGTCCGAATAGCGGTCTGCTGCCCGGCGTGCTTCCTCGACGGGGGGCGGAGGCGGTACGTCGAGTTTAAGGGTGGACGGCCGGCCAATGGCGATTTCCACCCCATTGTCCATAAGCCGAACGCGGTCCCGGTCTTCTTCAAGGACAAGCGGCGTGTCAAGCGGCGGCGGGCGTAGCAGGGTGACTTCGGCCACACCGTTGATGGCTTGACTCACCAGTCCGCAGGTGTAGCCGCCATTGCCCGAAGTCGGCGGTCCGTGAAACCGGTGATTGATGACCACTGTTGCAAGGCGGGGATGATTTTCGCCGATGCCGTTGTCGTTCATGCCGAAGCCTTCACATCAGAGGACCACATCCGGGTTTTGAGAATATCGCTCATCTCCGTGACGAGCCTGGCAAGCGCCGCGGCGTCAAGCAGACCTTTCTGGGTGTCCACATGGCTGACCACCGACGCGGCGTTCACCGTCGCCCTGGCCATGGCGACCGGCACATCCATTCCCTGTGCGAGAGCGCCTGCCAGTGTTGACGCAAAGGCGTCTCCGGCGCCCGCCGTACCGGCGACCTCCACCTTCAAGGTCGGGCAGAAGTGAAGACCATCTTTGCCAGCCACATAGGCGCCTTCGGCGCCGTCGGTGACCACAAGCCATCTGACCCCGAGGTCGCGTACGGCCCTGGCGAACGCCATCAGGGAGAGCGAGAAACCCACCGCTTCGAGACCGGTACGCAACAATATTGGGACACCTGGCCCTGTAAAATGGGGGCCTTCCCGGGGTTCGAACGCCCCGAGCCTGGCCGACAGGCCGGGGACCAGGGCCGAGGCTTCCACCCTGTTCAAGATCAGTATGTCGATCCGGGCGAGCGCATCGAGAAGTTCGCCTGTCCGCGAGGTGATCTGGCGGATTCCCGGGTTGAACGCGATCAGGCTTCCGGCAGCGCGTGCCTTGTCGAGGATTACAGGCAGACAATCGGCGGATGCATTGGAAAGGCTTGCAATGTAAGTCAGATCCCGGCCGGTGAACATCTCGTCGACGATGTTTTCGGGGCGCAGCCGGGTGTTGGCACCCCGATAGGTGAAGATGGTGGCGTTGCGGTCGTGGGACGATACCATCACGGCGGTGCCGGTATCGCAGTCGGTACAGCGGGTGACGTAGTGCGGCGCGATATGCTCGCGGCCCATGCATTCAAGGATCTTTTCGGCATTGAGGTCTTGGCCGAGCCGCACGTGGGCGGCCACGTCCCAGCCCTGGCGCGCCAGGCTGACCGCGGTATTGATCGCGCCGCCGCCGACATGGCTGGTGATGCTGAGGGCGTCTATCTTGCGCCCCTGCTCCAGCAGCAGAAACGATGCAGCCTCGTTGTGCATGGTCATCCGCTCCACACTCTCGTCAGCGACAAGTGTAATGATGTCGATCATGGCGGAGCCAATGGTAATCGCTTTCATGGCGGCGCATCCTGCTGTGCTATTCTCTTCCACCGTAAAATTTCAGGACGGTCACCACAAGCTGCAAGGAAGGACACAGATGACGGCCAGGCATGTAGAGCGAATTTTCACGACGCCCGACCCGTTCGAGCCCTATCATATTTCCCAGGGATTTCGGGTCGACGGGCTGGTGTTCCTGTCGGGGCAGGCGGCCCTCGACGAAAAGGGCGGAATCGTGGGCGAGGGGGACTTTGATGCCCAGGCCGAACAGACCTTCCGCAATATTGAACGGCTGCTGGAGGCGGCGGGGTCCGGGCTTGATCAGGTTATCAAGGTGACGATCTATCTCACCGATATGGGCCATTTCCCGAAAATTGTGGAGTTACGCAAAAAATGGTTCACCAGGCCCTGGCCTGCGGACACCATAGTGGAGGTGTCAGCGCTGGCACTGCCCGAACTAATGATCGAGATCGAGGCCATCGCCACCGTTGGACGGTAGCGCCTGTACGCCTGTGCAGGGGTGAGCACGGGCTCGACAAGGTTCCGGCGCGCACTTTACCATGCTGGTCCAAATAAGGACGGTGAAGGAGGCTGAGGGTGAGTGACGCGTTCGAGCAGGCGGTGACTTGGGCCAACGACGACCCCGAAGGGTTCTGGCGGGCCGCCGCCGGTCTTGTGGACTGGATCACGCCGTTCGAGCAGGTGCTCGACCGCTCGCGCGATCCGCTGGTTGGCTGGTTCACCGGTGGCGAAGTCAATACGGCCGCCAACTGCCTCGACCGACATGTTGCGGCGGGGCGGGGTGACATGGTGGCGCTGTACCACGATAGCCCTGTGACCGAAAGCCGTGCCGCCATCACCTATGCCGAGCTTCTTGATCGGGTGGCCCGATTCGCCGGTGCGCTTGCCGATCTTGGGGTGAGAAAGGGCGACCGGGTCATCATCTACATGCCCATGGTGGCTGAGGCGGCAGTGGCCATGCTCGCCTGCGCGCGCCTTGGCGCCATACATTCGGTGGTCTTCGGGGGATTCGCATCGCGGGAACTGGCGGCCCGGATCGACGATGCCCGGCCCAGGGTGATTTTGTCAGCCTCCTGCGGGATCGAGCCGGGGCGCGTGGTCCCCTATAAACCGCTTCTGGACGAGGCTATCGCTCAGGCGGACCATAAACCCGATCATGTGGTGATACTGGAACGCCCCCAGGCGCGGGCCGCGCTGGTGGAAGGGCGGGACCTCGACTGGATGGAGCTTGAATCCCGTGGGATCCCTGTGGACCCCGTCCCGGTGGCGTCAACGGATCCGCTTTACATTCTGTATACGTCCGGCACCACTGGCCAGCCCAAGGGAATCGTGCGCGACAATGGCGGGCACATGGTCGCGCTGGCCTGGAGCATGCGGAACATCTATGGGGTGGAATCGGGCGAGACGTTCTGGGCCGCCTCCGACATCGGCTGGGTGGTTGGCCATTCCTACATTGTGTACGGTCCATTGCTGGCCGGCGCGTCCTCGGTGATGTTCGAGGGCAAGCCGGTGGGTACCCCGGACGCGGCCACCTACTGGCGGCTGATCGACCGCTACAAGGTCAAGGTGATGTTCACCGCGCCCACCGCGTTGCGTGCCATCAAACAGCAGGATCCGGACTGCAACGGGCTCAAGAATTTCGATATTTCCGCGCTCAAAGCGCTATATGTGGCGGGAGAACGCGGCGACCCGGACACCATCAACTGGGCGCACCGGCATGTTGGCGTGCCGGTCATCGATCACTGGTGGCAGACCGAAACGGGCTGGCCGATCACCGCCAACTGCCTGGGACTTGGCCTGTATCCGGTAAAAGTTGGATCGCCGGGGCGCGCCGTGCCGGGCTACAGGGTTGAAGTGGTAAACGAATCAGGCGTCCCGCAGCCGCCGGGAACCATCGGCTCTATCGTGGTCAGGCTGCCGCTTCCGCCGGGCTGTTTGCCAACGCTCTGGGGCAACGACCAGGCCTTCATCAAGAAATACCTCACAGACTTTCCCGGCTACTACAAGACCGGCGACGCCGGATACATGGACGACGAGGGCTATCTGTTCGTGATGGCCCGCACCGATGACATCATCAATGTGGCAGGTCATCGGCTGTCCACGGGCGCGCTTGAGGAGGTGATCGGCAGCCATCCGGACGTTGCAGAATGCGCCGTGTTTGGTGTGACTGATTCGCTCAAGGGCCAGGTGCCGGTTGGGCTCCTCGTGCTCAAGGCCGGGGTCGACCGTGCGGAGGCGGAGATTGTCGAAGAGGTGATCGCGCAGGTGCGCCGGGAAATTGGTCCGGTCGCAGCGTTCAGGAAAGCGGCTGTGGTCAGACGATTGCCGAAAACCCGATCGGGCAAGATTCTGCGCGCCACCATGCAGGCGCAGGCCAATGGGCAACCATACAAAATTCCCGCCACCATCGACGATCCGGCGATTCTGGATGAGATTCGCGCAACACTTCTTGCGCTCGGCTTCGATGGGGTTCTAATCCCCGAGGGCTAACCTCCCAGTTCGTGGACGGACGGTCCGCGTCCGGAAAATCGTTTAACTTTCGGGGTGAAATTTAACACTAATTTTACGTCTTTAGCGTTAGATTCTTTTCCATGGCGCGGGGAAGAACGGTCGTGTGGGCTTCTTTCCCGTGAAGGGCAAACCGCCGGTGACGGCGGGACGCAAAGCCTCCGGTCCCGTTGGGCGCCCATTGCGCTCGACAGGATAGCGGGGTTGCATCAGGAGGATACCAACATGGGGTCGCGGACAATTCATCCCGCTGTTGATTCTGTTGCAGATGGTGTTTCCCAAGGACTGCGCCATTCGCAGGAGCTGGCCACCCAGCTTATCCGTCATCTCGGTGTTCAGGGTGCCACCCAGACCTGTATCGAAAATCACTGGCAGGGCGTGCTCGATATCATCCGGGCAATGAATCACAAACAATAATGAATCACAAGCAATAGGGCAGGGCGCCACGCGTATTCGCTTTGCTCTGGTGATCGCGCTCGAACGGGTGGGGCTTCGCACAATCTCCAGCGAACACGAGATCCGGGTGCCAAGTTGCCGGGATTTCGTGAGATTTCCATCATTTTCTTCTGTCTGTCATTCAAACTTTCAACTTCCCGAGCGCGGGGCTTGATTATGCGCGGCGTTTTGGGATATCGTGCGCCTCAGCTTGACGGCCGGGGCGTCAACAAAGGGTTTCCTGCGTCAAATCAAGCTCAACGATAATCAAGAGAAACGTGGCCACGAAAAAACATAAGAGTTGCTCCAGGTGAGTGGTTACGCGTTTCAAAATCAACCCGATCCTAGGGACGTGGATAGGTGGAACGCACGTGGGCATCTCTGGTCCAAACGGGGGTGCAGTGTGAGGGTTTGATTCGTTCTGGCCGAATGCCGGAACGTCGGGTAAAAAAGGACTGTGAGTGAGACTTGGGGATTACAGCAGGAAACCAAAGATATTTCGCTTAACGCTGAACGCGGATCGGAAGCCGGGGTGTCTCGGTGGATGATCGTTGCGTTCTGTTTTGTATTTCGACCTAGCCATTACAATTGACAAAACCTCAATAGGAAGCCGCATGAGAAAAATTAGTGTGAGATCACGGGTTCTCTGTGCTGTGGTGGGGGTGGCCCTGAGCGGGGTCGCGAGCGCTGCCTCGGCCGATACACTGGACCAGATCCTTCAGACGGGGATTGAGACGCAGAAGATTGCGCAGGAATCACAACAGCGCATCGACAAGCTCGTTGACCAGACCAACGATCTTCATGTGAAGTACAAGACGGTGCTGAAAGAGATCGAGGGGCTGCGCGTCTACAATCGGCAGCTTGAAAAGCAGATCTCCAACCAGGAAAAGGAGATGGCCGAGCTGAATGACTCGATCGATCGGGTGACCGAGGTCGAGCGCCAGATCACGCCGCTGATGCTGCGAATGGTCGATGCGCTGGAGCAGTTCATCGAGCTCGATGTGCCGTTCCAGCTTGACGTGCGTCGCGAGGGGATCGAACGGTTGCGCGAGCTGATGGATCGTTCGGATGTGGCAGCTTCCGAGAAGTTCCGCAATGTGCTCGAGGCCTATCAGATCGAGAGTGCCTATGGGCGGACCTTCGAGGCTTATGAAGGTACGATCGATATTGAAGGCCAGGAGCAGAACGTCGACTTCCTGCAGGTTGGCCGGATTGCGCTTCTGTTCCAAACCCGTGACGGCGAAACATCGGGCGCCTGGAACCAGGCCACCCGCGAGTGGGAAATTCTTCCCGACACCTACCGTTCCTCGATTACCCAGGGATTGAGAGTCGCCCGCAAGCAGGCTGCTGCTGACCGCCTGCTTCCGCTTCCGATTCCTGCACCGGAGAAGGCCCAATGAGAAAAGTACTAGTAGCTGCAATCGCAGTCATCTTCGGTGGCATGGCCAGCCTGGCCATGGCCCAGTCCGCGAAGGAAGGCAAGGTGCAGACCCTCGACGAGCTTCTGGAGCTGGTGCGTCAGGGCAAGATTGCCGAGACCAAAGAGCACCGGCAGCGCGAAGCCGAATTCCTTGCCAAAAAGAACGAGCAGGCGCGTCTTCTCAAGGACGCCGAAAACACCCGGACGCGCGAAGAGCGTCGCAGCGAGCAGCTCGAAAATGTGTTCGAGGAGAACGAGCGCAAGATCGGTGTGTTGCAGCAGCAGCTTGACGATCGCCTTGGTTCGCTGAAAGAGCTGTTCGGCGTAATTCAGCAGGTTGGTGGTGACGCCCGCGCAACCTTCGAGCAGTCGATCATTTCGGCTCAGTATCCGGGGCGCGAAGAATCGGTGACGGCGCTGATCGAGAAGGTGTCCTCAGGGACCAAGCTGCCATCGATCGAGGAGATCGAAGGTCTGTGGTACCAGATCCAGCGTGAAATGACGGAATCGGGCAAGGTCGTATCCTTCCCGGCGGAAGTCGTGTTGCCGGACGGCGTGCGTGAAAACCGCGATGTGGTCCGGGTCGGGACCTTCAATCTGGTGTCCAACGGCAAGTACCTTCAGTATCTGGAAAGTCAGGCGATATTGCCGAGCTGATCCGTCAGCCCGCCGGGCGTTTCCTGAAAACGGCGGAAGAGCTGCAGGACGCGACCGGCAGCGGCGAGCTCGTGGCCTTCGCTCTCGATCCGTCGCGCGGGTCCATTCTTGGTCTGCTGGTGCAGGCGCCGAGCTTGCGCGAACGCATCGATCAGGGCGGCCTGGTTGGCTACGTAATTCTGGTGGTTGGTGCAATCGGCATGCTGCTGATCCTGGAGCGGATGGTCTATCTGTGGACCGTCGGCCGGAAGGTGCAAGCCCAGGTCAAGAGTGACCAGATCAGCACGGACAATCCGCTGGGCCGTGTACTCGCCGTCTACCAGGACAACAAGTCGGTGGATGTGGAGACGCTTGAGCTGAAGCTTGATGAGGCCATCATGAAGGAAATGCCGCCGCTGGAGCGGTTCCTGACCCTCATCAAGATCATCTCGGCGGTGGCTCCGCTCCTCGGTCTGCTTGGTACCGTGACCGGTATGATCCAGACCTTCCAGGCGATGACGCTGTTCGGTACGGGGGATCCCAAACTGATGGCCGGCGGTATTTCGCAGGCGCTTGTGACCACCGTGCTTGGTCTTGTCGTCGCATTGCCCACCCTGTTCCTGCACAGCGTGGTTGCTGGCTGGAGCAAGCGCATTGTCCATACGCTCGAAGAGCAGAGCGCGGGCATTATCGCTGTTCATGCCGAACAGGAGCAGAAGGGAGCATAAGTATGCTGGCTCTGTATGAAGCCTTCGCACAGGTCCGCGATTTTGTGGAGAGGGGCGGTCCGGTTCTGAACTGGATCATGCTGACCGCCTTCATCCTCTGGGTCCTTATCCTGGAACGGGTGATCTTCTTCGCCGGACCTGTGAAGAAGGAAGTTCAGAAGGTGCTGGCAACCTGGGAGGCCCGGGAAGAAAGGACATCATGGTACGCCCATCAGATCAGGCGTGCCATGATCTCCCAGGTCACCATGGATCTCAATCGGGGACTGCCCCTCATCAAGACGCTGACAGCGATGTGCCCCCTGCTCGGGCTCATCGGTACGGTGACCGGTATGATCACCGTGTTTGACGTCATGGCGCTGTTGGGCAGCGGAAACGTGCGGGCCATGGCGGCCGGCGTTTCCAAGGCGACGATTCCCACGATGTCGGGTCTTGTGGTGGCGCTGTCGGGGCTGTTCGCCTCGACCTTCATCGAACGCCGGGCCACCAAGGAAGCTGAGCTCCTGGAAGACCACCTGACAATGGATCATTGAGAGAACAGCAATGCGTAAACACGTGCAAGCTACCGAGGAAGAGGAAATCAACATCACACCGATGCTCGACATCGTGTTCATCATGTTGATCTTCTTCATCGTTACCGCGTCCTTCGTGAAGGAGGCCGGGGTGGAGGTGAACCGGCCGGATGCCGAAACGGCAGTGAAGCAGGACAAGGCCAACATCCTGATTGCGGTGACCGACCAGAACGAGGTCTGGATGCAGCGCCGCCGGATTGATCCGCGTGCAGTTCGGGCCAATGTGGAGCGGTTGCGGGCGGAAAATCCCGAAGGATCAGTGGTGATTCAGGCGGATAAAGATGCTAAAGTAGGGCTGACGACCGAGGTCATTGATGCCGTGCGTCAGGCCGGGGTCCAGGATTACGTCCTTGCGACACGGGAGGCTCCATGACTATCGTGAGATTGGGGTCGGCGGTTGTTGGTGCGGCCCTTGTCACCTTCGGTCTTTTCTATCTGATGCAGTTGCTCATTGCGACAGGTGAGAAGGCCATAGTTGACAAGGTGGTCGGCTACCGGGTCGAGATTGGCGAGGTCAAGCGTCAGGAAGAGACCCGGACCAAGGAGCGCAAGCCCGAGAAACCCGAAGAACCGGAAGCGCCACCCGAGGCGCCCGATATCCCGGAGGTCGATACCTCCAAGCCTCAGGACGCCATGGATATGTCGTTCCAGATGGGCGCCGCCAAGTTGGATATCGGGACCGGCATGCAGGTGGGTGCGCCGACCGATGGGGATTATCTGCCCATCGTTCGCGTTCAGCCGCAATACCCGCGGCGTGCTGCAGAGCGGGGTATCGAGGGCTACGTGATTGTGGAGCTGACGGTTACTGAGGCCGGGACCACCACCGATATTCGGGTGGTGGAAGCGCAGCCGGAAGGCATTTTCGATCGCGCGGCCATTCGTGCGGCGGAGAAGTTCAAGTACAAGCCCAAGGTGGTGAACGGAAAACCGGTGCCGGTGTCCGGTGTCCTCTATCAGTTCACGTTCGAGCTTGAGAAATAACGCAGACTGGCCAGGCCGTTGATTGGAGAGAAGATGTTGGATGTAAGACGTTTGGCACTGCGCTTACCACTGATTTTCGCGCTTGGTGGCGCAATGCTGGCGGTGCCGGCGGCGAGCTATATCGCGCTGGGGCCTTCGGCGGCGACCGCGAAGGAACAGGAGGGCTCGGGCCGCCGCACCCGCAAAGTGGTGGCGATGAGCAACAAGGTGTTGACCAAGATTCAGGAGGTCAACCAGCTCATTAATCCCGAAGACGAGGAAGGCAAAAAGAAGCCCAACTTCAAGCCCGACTATCGAAAGGCGTTGGCGATCCTCGATGATATTCGGGGGTGGGATAACCTCAACTCCGCCGATCTCACGCAACTGTGGAATTTCTATGGTTACGTGTACATTTCGATGGACGATTATCCCCGCGCCATTCGCGCCTACGAGCAGATCCTGAAAATTCCGGACGCGGATCCCCGTTTCCAGAATTCCATCATGTACAACCTCGCCCAGCTTTACATGGCGACGGAACAGTACAAGAAGACCATTTCCACTCTGGACCAGTGGTTCAAGGTTGCGGACGCACCGACGCCCCAGGCCTATCTCCTCTATGGCCAGGCCTATTATCTTCTGGACGATTTTCGGAACGCCCGGCAGCCGGTTGAAAAAGCCATTGAACTCGCCAAGGAGCGCGGCGAAGAGCCACAAGAGTCGTGGTATCAGCTGATCCGCCACATCTACTACGAGCTCGGCGAGAAGGAAAAGGCACTGGATGTCGTGCACATTCTGTTGCGAAACTGGCCCAAGAAGATCTACTGGCTGCAGCTTTCCTCTATGTACGGCGAGCTCAATCGCGAAAAGCTGCAATTGTCAGCGCTTGAGGCGGCCTATCGCAACGGGCATCTTGATCAATCCAAGGAGCTTGAAAACCTCGCGCAGCTTTATCTGTATCACGGCGTGCCTTACAAGGCGGCCAAGGTGATGCAGGAGGGTATGCGGGCCGGCCTGATCGAGAAGGATGCGGACAACTGGGAGCTTTTGTCCCGTGGCTGGTTGAACGCGCAGGAATACGAGAAAGCTGTGGAACCCCTGCGTCAAGCTGCCCGGATGTCAGACGATGGCGAACTCTATTTGCGATTGGCCCAGGTTTACTCGCAGCTTGACGATAATGCCAAAGTGATCGAAGCGCTGGAACTGGCCCTTCGGAAAGGCGGTCTGCGCCGTCCCGATGATGCCTATGTGCTCAAGGGCATGGCGGAGTTTGAACTGGATCGGCTGTCCGATGCCCGCAAATCCTTCCAGCAGGCGGCTAAATCGAAGAACAGCCGCAAGCTCGCGCAAACCTGGATCAAGTATATTGACAACGAAGCCAAGCGTCGGGAGGAAATCCGCAAGTTCCTCGAAAACTGACGCTTCCGGTCGGTTCGACCGCAGGCAAGCTGAAACAGCAAAAGCGCCGGGTGTCCCGGCGCTTTTTTTGACGTGGTGTTCCTGCTATCGCCGGCTGGCGTGAAAGTGGGACGACAGGAGATTGGCAGGGCCGTTGGGTGCGTCGTCACGATCAGATGTTCAGGCAGGACGTCGATTTTTTACGCTGACGAAGCCCTGATGGCCTTGAACGTCGATCCGATAATGTCGTGGGCGTGCCGCTGTGGCACTTCCACAGTAGTGCTCTTCATCCTTAATCATTCTTGTCTGCTGCACCGTCGCGCGCCATGAGACTGGCGGCCTCCTGTGTGGATATGGTCTCGATGTCTCCGATCGGGCAGTGCGAGCCGCTGCGCGAGATGATCTCGCTGACCCGGGGGCACAGCCGGCTGGTATAGACCCGATAACTGAAGCTCCGATAGAATTTGAGCGATGAACAGTGAAACGCCAGTGTCACCTTCCGGATCTGCCCGCCCGACATGTAAAACAGAACCGTGCGGTCGTCGATGACCTCGGTCCGTTTGACGTGTCTGATGCTGATGCAGGGCGTTGCGCTTTCGGCTTCCTCGTCGCCGGCCACCGTCGTGCCCGATCTCGCCGCCAGTATGATCGCGATCACCATCCCAAGGACCCGGCAGGCAGCGGCGGCCTGGCTCATCGTTCGTCGCACCATCCCCATCGTTACCCTTTACTCCCTGATCGGGTAGTCCGAGCTGTTCCTTCCGGGGCAAGGCCAGTCGACGCACTCCGGGCGCTTCCATCGCTGGCCTTTCCCCTATTTCGGCGTATCGGAATTTCCCTTGCCCGTCCTGCCCCGATTACCGAACAAGAATAGTCGCGCCCTCCTGAACAGCAAATGAACTCATCCCTCGCAGAGTTGCATCGCGCCCGGCGCCACCATAAAGTACCTTCGATTGCTTCGGGAGGGAGTATCTTTTCCATCATGACCATCGTCAATCGTGTCCTTTGGGGCCTGACCTCAGCGGTGCTCGGCGTGATCGCCGGCTTTGTCGCTGCCACCTTCGGCGGTGTTGGCGATGTGTTGTCGGTGTTGATCGGGGCGGTGGTATTCCTACTGCTGCTTCAGGTCCAAGGCGCGCGGGCGCGCAGTCTTGAGCGGGCGGATCTTGACGCCCGGATGATGGCGCTCAGGGAGGACTACCAGTCGGCCATGGATGTCTTGGAGGAAACGCGCGAGGCCATGGTCGCCTTGCGTAGCGAAATGGCCGAATTTCGGGATCGCTCGAATTCCGAGCTGATATCCGAACTCAGGGTGTTGCAGTCTCTGCTGTCGCAACTGACCGAGCGGAGTGGTTCCAGGGCGCGGCCGGTGCGGAATACGCTGGGGCAAAGCGCCAACGAGCATGCGTTGGCACATGGTGCAACTGGCGGCGAGGAAGGCATTGCTCCAAGCCCCGAAAACGAGCGCGACGCCATCCTGAATATCATGCACAACGCGCTGGAGGAAAACCGGGTCGACCTTTACCTTCAGCCCATCATGACCCTGCCATCGCGCAAGGTGGCCTACTACGAAGCATTTTCCCGGGTGCGCGACGAGACCGGCCAGATCATCTTTCCGCGCCAGTATCTCAACCTGGCGGCCGAGACCGGTCTGGTTGGCACGCTCGATAATCTGCTGCTTTTCCGGTGTATCCAGGTGATCCGGCGGCTCGGGCCACGTCGGCCGAACTTGCGTTTCTTCTGCAATATCTCGCCGGCCTCGCTGGAGGATCACGACTTCTTCCCGCAATTTCTGGATTTTATGACCAACAATCTGGAGCTGGCCGATCGCCTGGTGTTCGAATTTGCCCAGGCCGATGTGTGTAATCAGTCGCCCGACGTGGAAGAAAGTCTGGCGGCGCTCGGCCGGCGGGGCTTTCAGTTTTCCATGGATCAGGTGACCGATCTCGACATTGATGTGGCCGAATTGGCCGGGCGTCATTTTTCCTATGTCAAGGTGGCCGCCGATGTGTTTCTGGGTGGCGCGCCGGGTCATCTGCGCAAGGAAGACCTGAAAGAAGCTCTGGCACGGCGCGACATTGACCTGATCGTCGAGAAGATCGAGGACGAAGCGACGGTGGTCGAGATTCTTGAGTATGGCGTCGCCTTCGGGCAAGGCTATCTGTTCGGAGAGCCACGCCCCAGCCGCGAAGACGCCAGCTCCGATGCTGGCGAAACCATCCGTTCGCCAAACCGTGGCTGAAGGGCAGCCTTCCCGCATTGCCGGTCTGGGCACGCTTGCCCACGGATTTGACGCACTTTTGTGCGACGTCTGGGGTGTTGTTCACGACGGGATCCAGGGGTTTCCGGACGCTCTCGACTGTCTCGACCGGTGGCGTGCGTCTGGCCGCAAGGTCGTTCTCGTGTCCAATTCGCCGCGTCCCAACCAATCCTTGGAAGCGCAGCTACGGGACTTTGGAGTTCGCAAGGGTATCCACTTCGATGGCGTGTTGAGTGCTGGTGAGCTGGCCCGTGAGGCCGCCATCGCCGAGGGACCAAAGGCCTGCTATCACTTGGGTCCGGCGCGGGACAATGCAATCCGAAACGGCCTGAAGGGGCCGGTGGTCGACCGGTTAGAGGAGGCCGATTACATCCTGTGCACGGGTTTTCGTCACGACGACCGGGAGACCGTGGCGGATTACCTTGGCTTGCTCAGGCAGGCTCACGCGCGGGAGTTGCCGCTTCTGTGTGCCAACCCCGATTTGACCGTTCACCGTGGCGCCGACGAGGTTCCCTGTGCGGGGGCTCTGGCCGCCGCGTACGAGGCGCTTGGTGGTCAAGTGCGGCAGTTCGGCAAGCCTTATCCGGCCATCTATCAACGAGCCCTGCAGATGATCGAGACGGCGCCAGATCGCGTTATTGCGTTGGGTGACGGGCTTGATACGGATATCCGGGGCGCCCGGGACGCCGGTATTGCCTCGGTCTTCGTCACGTCCGGTATTCACCGCGAGGCCATCGGTGGGGCGGAGCGGGCCGATGACGCGCTCAATGCCCTGTTTGCCACGGCCGGGGTTCGACCCGATTGGGTGATCGACCGGCTCGTCTGGTGATCAGTTGAACAGCGCGTCGATCTCCGCCTGGGTGGTGCGTCCTTCGTCGTCTTCGGGCACTTCTAGGCGCTCCACGTCCTTGTCGGAAATACCGTTGCGTTTAACGGAACGGCCCGAAATCTCCGCTTTTTTGGCGCTCTCTTTCGTGGTGGGCGTGGGCTGTGCCTCGGCCTCCTCGGGATCGGCCGCGTCCGGAGTCGGCGCGGCGGGGTCAGTCCCGACTGGTACATCTTGCTCCGGTGCGTCTTGCCGCAGCAAGGCGTCCACTTCGTCCTGGTCGATTCCCTCGCCTTCCAAAGCCGGGCCGGACAGAAGGTTCTCGTCTTCACTCTTGCCGGGCTCGGCTTGGGCCGGTTCGGTGCGTTCGTCCACGCCGAGGATGTTCTTGAGCTGGTTCGCCCGCTCCTCGATATAGGACAGGGTTTCCACCACCTTGCTGATGCGTTGTCCGGTAATATCCTGGAATGAGCAGGCTTCGAAGATTCGCATTACCTGTTCATGGACATGGGCCTGAAAAGCTTCAGGATCATCACCTTCAGCCCCCATGATCTTTTCGGCTGCGTCCATGATGGTGTTGGTGGCTTCTTCGGTCTGGCGGACGATGGCGTCCAGTTCCTTGCCGGCGCGGGGAATGCGCGAACCTTCCACATTCTCTGGCTGCAATGCCGCGATTTCCTTGCGGGCGTTGGAGATATAGTCGCTGAGGTTCTGGCATTCCTCATAGATCCGCACATCGAGAGAGCGGAAATAGAGTTGCATGGTCTTGATCAGAATCTCCGTGACGCCGGAGACTTCCGCCAGCGACAGGGACGCCTCCCGGCGACCGCGCAGCGAATTGACCAGCGCTTCGATCTGCCCACCGAGGGCGTCACTGACCATCAAAAATCTCCAAGGACTGCCGCGAGTTTGCCTTTGAGCGTCGCCGCATTGAACGGCTTGACGATGTAATTGTTGACACCGGCCTTCTTGGCGGCGATGACGTTTTCCGTCTTGGATTCGGCGGTGACCATGATGAACGGGGTCTTGCACAGTCCCGAATCGGCGCGCACTTCCTTGAGGAGCTCATAGCCTGTCATGGGCTCCATGTTCCAGTCGGAAATCACCAGCCCGTAGTTTTTGGACCGCATTTTGGCGAGCGCGCTGGCGCCATCGGTGGCTTCGTCCACGTTGTTGAAACCGACCTGTTTGAGAAGGTTGCGGATAATCCGCAGCATCGTCTTGTAGTCGTCGACGATGAGGATCGGCATATTCTTGTCCACAGCCATATTGTTCCCCGTTATATCTGCTACTTGGATTTCAGGCTTTGTCCGGCGCCATGACCAGTGGAGCGTCACGGCTCGTCTGTTCGCGCCCAGCCTAGGAAAAAGCGCTAAAAAAAGCGTTAATGCCGGGGCCGTGTCGGGCGCGCCGGGCCGTGACCCATCGTCCCTTGCTCTTGAAAGCTGGCGTCGGCTATAGTCCGCGCCATTCACGCGCGCACCAGAAACCGGAAAGAGAACGGAATGTCACAGATTCACGGGTATTATCTTGAGGACCTGGAGAT
>RFJA01000016.1 GCA_003695065.1 Alphaproteobacteria bacterium | reverse complement strand
GTCCGTGGGACCATGAAACTTGGGGACGCTGGGCCGACGCGGTCAAGGCGGAGACCGGAGCCAAGGGGCGGTCCCTGTTCATGCCGCTGCGCCAGGCCCTGACCGGACGCAATCACGGACCGGAAATGAATGCGCTTTTGCCGCTTATCGGGCCTGACAAGGCTCGCGCCCGACTCAAGGGGACGCGGGTATGACCACGCTTCGGATCTACAACACAGAAACGCGTGCCAAGGAACGGTTCGAACCGCAGGACCCGACCAACGTGCGCATGTATGTGTGCGGACCCACGGTCTATGACTATGCCCACGTGGGCAACGCCCGCCCGGTTGTGGTGTTCGACCTGATGGCGCGCCTGTTGCGCCAAATCTATGGTCCGGATCACGTCACCTACGCGCGCAATATCACCGACATTGACGACAAGATCATGGCGCGCGCGGCCGAACAGGGAGAGGACATCAACACGATCACGACCCGATTCACGGACGCCTATCATGCCGACATGGCAGCCCTAAACGCTCTACCACCTGATCTCGAACCGCGAGCCACCGGCCATATCCCGGAAATGATCGATATGATCGCCCGGCTGATCGACAAGGGCCATGCCTACGAGGCTGATGGCCATGTGCTCTATCACGTACCCTCGCTCAGTAGCTATGGCAAGCTGTCGCACCGCAACCGTGACGAAATGATTGCCGGCGCCCGTGTGGAGGTGGCGTCCTACAAGAAGGACCCTGCCGACTTCGTGCTGTGGAAGCCATCTTCCGTTGACCAGCCGGGCTGGTCAAGCCCTTGGGGGCGCGGGCGGCCGGGCTGGCACCTGGAATGCTCCTGCATGATCGAAAAGAACCTGGGCCAGACCATTGATATTCACGGTGGCGGAATCGATCTGGTGTTCCCGCACCACGAGAATGAAATTGCCCAGAGCGAGGGGGTACACGGCGGTGCGCCGCTGGCCCGCTACTGGATGCATAACGGCTATGTGACGGTGGAAGGTGAGAAGATGTCCAAGTCGCTCGGCAACTTCTTTACCGTCCATGACCTGCTGAAGGAATTTCCCGGTAAGGGCGAGGCGATCCGGCTTCATTTGTTGTCCGCCCATTACCGCCAGCCGCTCGATTTTTCCCGCGATGGCATCCGCCAGGCAGCGCGCCAGCTTGACCGGCTCTACCGCCTGGTAGGGGATGTGGAAGCGGCTGATACTCCGGTACCGGAACGCGTGCTGTATGCTCTCATGGATGACCTCAATACGCCCGTTGCCATTGCCGAGATAAACAATATTGCCAGTGCATTGGCGAGCAATGCCACCCCAAAGGACAAGGCCGCTCTGAAAGCCGCCTGTGATCTGATGGGGCTGGTTCAGATGTCACCGGCCCGGTGGTTCCAGGCAGAGGTCGAAGGGCCGGCGGCACAACAGATTGAAGCCCGTATCGCCGAACGCATCGCGGCCCGCAAGGCCAGGGACTTTGCCACTGCCGACCGAATTCGTGATGAATTGGCAGCCGAGGGTATCATTCTTGAAGACGGCCCCGAGGGCACCACATGGCGGCGCGCGTAACCCCTGCCATCATTCTGGTCCGCCCGCAGCTCGGCGAAAATATAGGCAAGGTCGCCCGGGCCATGGGGAATTTCGGGCTTGAGGATCTGCGTCTCGTCAAGCCACGCGACGGCTGGCCAAACCCCGACGCCGTGCCCGCCGCCGCCGGTGCGGACTGGCTTCTGGAAAAGGCGCAGGTGTTCGAGACGCTTGAGGCGGCCATCGCCGATTGTCATGACGTCTACGCTACGACCGCGCGTCGCCGCGACATGATCAAACCGGTCCAGACACCGCGCGAAATCGCAGTCCACATGGGCGGCGCGGGAAAGGTCGGAATACTGTTTGGGGCCGAGGCCGCGGGACTGACCAATGACGAGGTCGCGCTCGCGTCCACCATCATTTCCTTTCCCTGCAATCCGGCGTTCTCATCTTTCAATCTGGCCCAGGCGGTCTTTCTGGTGGCCTATGAATGGTTCCTTGCAGGGGCCGGGGAACAACAACCATTCTCGCTATATGAAAGCGCTGTTGCCGACAGGGGCGAGCTGATCGGGCTCCTTGAACAGCTCGAGGAAGAGCTCGACCGGTCTGGCTTTTTGCGTCCGGCGGAAAAACGCCCCCAAATGGTGCGCAACATCCGCAATATCTTCACCCGTATGGCTCTGACCTCGCAGGAGGTTCGCACGCTCAGGGGAATCGTCAAATCGCTCGCCGTTTATGGCCGCTCCCGAAGCAAACCGGGAAAGGTTTGACATCGCCGCCGCCGGCGCTATAGTGCGCCCATTCTCGAACGGGCGGGATCGCCCGCATATGCTGTTTCCGCCAGGCGGATCCGGGCATATGGCGCAGAAGACAACAGATTCAACCAATTGCGAAGCGGTTCAGAGACATGTCGAAACGATTGAACTCGAAATACAAAATTGATCGCCGTATGGGCGAAAATATCTGGGGCCGGCCCAAAAGCCCGATCAACCAGCGGGAATATGGCCCCGGGGAACACGGTCAGCGCCGCCGCGGCAAGCTTTCCGACTATGGCATTCAGCTACGCGCCAAACAGAAGCTGAAAGGCTATTACGGCAACATTCAAGAAAAACAGTTCCGCCGCATCTATGACGAAGCAGAGCGGATGATGGAAGGCAACACCGGTGACAACCTCATCGGTCTGCTGGAACGGCGGCTGGACGCTGTTGTCTATCGCGCCAAATTCGTGCCCACCGTGTTTGCGGCACGCCAGTTTGTCAACCATGGCCACGTCAAGGTCAACGGCCGCAAGGTGACGATCCCGAGCTACCGGGTTAAACCCGGAGATGTGATCGAGGTACGGGAGAAATCGCGCAACATTCCAATGGTTCTGGAGGCCCTTGAAAGCCCTGAGCGTGACGTACCCGACTATATCGAAGTCGATCCCAAGGCCATGAAGGCCACCTATTTGCGGATTCCGGTTCTCGCCGATGTGCCCTATCCGGTACAGATGGAGCCGAACCTGGTCATCGAATTCTATTCGCGCTAAACGGCGCCTGGAAAATCCGCAAAAAGAATGCGCGGCCCTTCGGGGCCGCGCTTCCTTTTTTCATGGCCACCCGACGCTATGTTGACCTGAGCACCGCATCGGGCTTCATGCTCAGGCGGCGTACTGAATTCCTTTCTCGTCAAAAAGCTGAGTCAGTTCACCGGACTCGGCCATTTCGCGCACGATATCGCAACCGCCAATGAACTCCCCCTTCACATAAAGCTGGGGGATCGTCGGCCACTGGCTAAATTCCTTGATGCCTTCGCGAAGAGAAGGGTCCTGGAGAACGTCCACGCCCTTGTAGGGGACCTGGAAGTAGTCAAGAATCTGGGCAACGGCGGACGAAAAACCGCACTGGGGGAACTGCGGCGTGCCCTTCATGAACAACACCACCTCGTTCTCATCGATATCTTTCTGAATGCGCTCGAAAACCGGATTCGTCATGGGTCTCTATCCAATCTGTTATGCCCGTACCGTCAGGTCAGGCGTTTTCAGGCACCGAAGTCTGCAAGGCAAGCGCGTGCAACTCGCCGCCCATCTTGCCTCGCAAAGCCTTGTAAACCATCTGATGCTGCTGGATACGGCTTTTTCCGGCGAATGCCTTCGAGATCACGTGCGCGGCATAATGATCGCCATCGCCACGAAGATCCTCGATCACCACGCGTGCATCGGGAATGCTTTCCTTGATCAAACGCTCGATCTGTTCCGCAGACATAGGCATAGTGTACAATCGCTCTAGTTTGTCTGGCCTGGACGCCAGCCTGTTTGAGGGGCCGGCAGTTTACGCATTTTCCATATAGTTGGGCAACCAGCTCTCATGGATTTCCCGCAGCTCTGCCAGAGATATAAGGCGTTCACCGCCCCGGTTCAATGTATCGCCGCCGACGAAGCCGATCCGTTTTACCGGAACACCGGCTGCCCTGGCGGCGGCTTCGAAGGCTTCGCCCTCTGACACTTCCACGAGATAGCGACCCTGATCCTCGCCGAACAGCGCGGCGTGATCGGGCAAGGAACCCCAGTCGGCGTCGAGATCGAAGCCCAGATCACCGGCCAGCGCCATTTCCGCGGCGGCCACCAGGAGCCCGCCGTCGGAAAGGTCATGACAGGCGACAACCTGACGGTTTTCGATGGCGCTTCGGACGAAGTCGCCATTGCGCCGCTCGATTGCCAGATCGACGGGTGGTGGCGGTCCGTCCTCGCGCCCACAGACCTCGCGCAGATAGAGACTCTGGCCGAGGTGGCCCGCGCTCTCTCCCACCATGTAGAGCCAGTCTCCCGCGGTTTTGAGCGCGATGGTGACCATACAGTCAATATCTTTGAGCAGTCCGACGCCACCGATGGCGGGGGTCGGCAGGATGGCTTCGCCATTGGTCTCGTTGTAGAGCGAGACATTGCCCGAAATCACCGGGAATTCGAGTGCCGTGCAGGCTTCCGCCATGCCCTGAATCGCGCCCGCAAACTGGCCCATGATGATCGGACGTTCCGGATTGCCGAAGTTCATGCAGTCGGTAATTGCAAGCGGTTTGGCACCCGTCGCGGTGATATTGCGCCAGGCTTCGGCCACCGCCTGCTTGCCACCCTCCACCGGATCAGCCTTGCAATAGCGGGGGGTGCAGTCGGTTGTCAGGGCAAGCCCCTTGGTTGTTCCATGGACACGCACCACGGCGGCGTCCCCGCCCGGTCGCTGAACGGTGTCGGCCATCACCATATGGTCGTACTGTTCCCAGATCCAGCGCTTGCTGGCCAGGTCGGGGCAGCCCATCAGAGTGCGCAGGGCATCACCCAGCGACCGGGGCGCGGGCACATCCCCGGGGTGCAGGGCCGGCGCCGGGGGAGTTGGTTCCCATGGGCGATCATATTCCGGCGCCTTATCGACGAGGGGAGCCACCGGAATGTCGCCGACGATTTCGCCCTCGTGCTTTAACGTCAGCCGCCCGGTGTCGGTGATTCTGCCGATCACTGCAAAATCGAGATCCCACTTGCGGAAGATTGCCTCGGCTTGTGCTTCGGAGCCAGGTTTAAGCACCATCAGCATGCGCTCCTGGCTTTCCGACAGCATCATTTCGTAGGGTGTCATGTTCTCTTCGCGCTGCGGCACGCGATCGAGGTCCAGTTCGAACCCGACTCCGCCCTTGGACGCCATTTCCACTGACGACGATGTCAATCCCGCGGCGCCCATGTCCTGAATGGCGACAATGGCATCTTCGGCCATCAGCTCCAGACAGGCCTCGATGAGCAGTTTCTCGGTGAAGGGGTCGCCAACCTGCACGGTTGGCCGTTTTTCTTCGGAATCCTCGGTGAACTCGGCCGACGCCATGGTGGCGCCGTGAATTCCGTCGCGCCCGGTCTTGGAGCCTACATAAACCACCGGGTTGCCCACGCCCGCAGCGGCGGAATAGAAAATCCGATCCTTGCGCGCCAGACCAACGGTCATCGCGTTGACCAGAATGTTGCCATTGTAGGCCGGGTGAAAAGTGCATTCTCCGGCCACCGTAGGCACACCCACGCAGTTGCCATAGCCACCGATCCCGGCCACCACGCCCGATACCAGATGGCGAGTTTTGGGGTGGTCCGGACTGCCAAAGCGAAGGGCATTGAGATTGGCGATCGGGCGGCCCCCCATGGTGAAGACGTCGCGCAGGATCCCGCCAACACCAGTGGCCGCGCCCTGGTAGGGTTCGATATAGGACGGATGATTATGGCTTTCCATCTTGAAGATGACGGCGTCACCGTCGCCGATATCAATCACGCCGGCGTTTTCGCCAGGCCCCTGGATCACCCAGGGTGCCTTGGTCGGGAGCCTTTTGAGCCAAACCTTGGACGATTTGTACGAGCAGTGCTCACTCCACATCACCGAGAAGATACCAAGCTCGGTGATGGTGGGCTCGCGTCCCATCACGCTAAGGATCAGCTCGTATTCTTCATTGGTCAGGCCGTGTTCGGCCACGAGTTCGGGCGTAATCGAAAGGGTGTCAGTCATTCACGCGGACTTTTCGTGTTCACTGTTGGGAGTTGAAGACGGTGCATGCGAGAACGTGCGGTCGTAGTCGGCAAAAATCCGGCCTGCGGGCGACAGTGTTGCGATGGCCATGATCTTGTCCACCTGATCTTTGGGCATGGTCTCCCGCCAGTGGTGGGCGGCGTCGCGGGGGTTGCGGACGACAGAAAAATATTCTCTGTTGTCCTGGCCCTGACCAAGAATGAATTCCAGGAATTCCTCCACCTGACGATGCCATTCGAGGCCGCAGCCCTCAAGCAGCGCCCTCGCATCCCGAAGCAGATTGTCGCAGAGCGCGTCATAGACCAGCCGTTGGACGTTGGGCAGTCCCTCACTCAGCGTCAATGCCGTATCGTTGCTGATGGTCCAGCCCCACGCCATGCGTTCAACCGGTTCCATGGCTTCGAGTTTTTCGACCGTCAGCCCGTGTTTGCGGGCAATGGGAAGCTTCAGTCGTTCGGGAAACATTTGCCGCTGCGGCATTTTGCCAAGCTCCCGACCCCGGAGTTGCGATGCGACAAAACCACAGGGGTGGCGCAGGATGTGCACCACCTGCACATCCGGGCAGGCACGCGCGATCAGGGGCAGGCGGCTCAGACACTCGACCGATTTCAAGACTGTCATCACGCCAGAGGTATCGGCGAAATCCGGAACCGGGGTGGCCGACATGTTTACGATCCGCCCGAGTGTCACATCAAGGCCGTTCATGGCCGTTAGCACGCAGGCGCGCAGGGCTTCCCGCACCGGGCCGCGGTAGGACTTCCTGAAAAACGGCCGCTTGCTAACAGCCCTGAGCCCACGCACCGTCATCAGCTCCGCCACATAGTGGGCGGTGGCTTCCTTCAGATCGTCGTAGTCTTCCTCAAAGGGGGTGAACGGGGGGTTCGTGGTGCGCCTGATACTGTCGGGTTCGTGGAGACACAGGGTATCCGGGTGGCTGTCGAAGACACGCTGGATGAAGGTGGTCCCGGACCGTCCGGACCCTATGAGAAAGACAGGCTTCATCAGGCCACAAGCTCTTGCATGACGCTCTCGAAGAAGCCGCGTCCGTCCGCCCCGCCAAGCGCGGGTTCAATAAGGCGTTCAGGATGCGGCATCATGCCGAGGACATTGCCTGCTTCGTTAAAGATCCCGGCGATATTGCCGATGGAGCCATTGGGATTGCTGGCGGGGCTGAAGGAGCCATCGGCGTCACAATAGCGCACCGCCACCTGGCCGTTATCCTCGATCCGGCGGATGGTATCCGCGTCGGCGAAATAGTTGCCATCATGGTGTGCGACGGGAATTCGGATCACCTGACCGCGGGCGTAGCGATTGGTGAAGATGGTGTCCGTCCGCTCCACCTTCAACCAGACATCCTTGCAAACAAATTTGAGGTTGGCATTGCGCATCAGCGCACCGGGCAGAAGACCGGTTTCCGTGAGCACCTGAAATCCGTTGCAGATGCCAAGAACCGGAACGCCTCGATTGGCCCGTTTGACCACTTCCTTCATCACCGGCGAGCGGGCTGCCATGGCGCCGGCCCGGAGGTAGTCGCCATAGGAAAACCCGCCCGGCAACGCGATCAGGTCAACCTTGTCAAAGTCTGCCTCACCATGCCAGACCATAATCGGTCTGAAACCGGTGACCTTCTCCAGCGCCACCGCCAGATCACGATCGCAGTTGGAGCCCGGGAAAACGATGACAGCGCTTTTCATTCCTCAACCAGGTCTATGGTGTAATTTTCAATCACGGTGTTTGCGAGAAGCTTTCGACACATTTCGTCGAGCGACGCCCGTGCTTTTTCGGCATCCGTTTCTGCCAACTTCAGTTCAATGAATTTGCCTTGCCGGACATCTTCCACGCCGTCGAATCCGAGGGCGGCGAGAGCATGCTGGATGGCCTTGCCCTGAGGGTCGAGCACCCCGGTCTTCAGGGTCACGTGAACATGTGCTTTCAAAACGTCGTTCCTTGGTTCTTCAGTCAGTTTTCGGTTTGCGGGTCGATCCGGATTCCCAGTCGCCGGGCAATTGTCTGATAAGCTTCGGCGACGCCGCCCAGGTCACGACGGAACCGGTCCTTGTCGAGCTTTTCGGACGTCGCTGCATCCCACAGCCTGCAATTGTCGGGGCTGATTTCGTCGGCAAGCAGGATCTGGTGCTCCTCCTCGTTGACGTAGTAACGCCCGAACTCCAGCTTGAAATCCACCAGCTTGATTCCGATGCCGGCGAACAGGCCCGACATGAAATCATTGACCCGCAGGGAAAGCCCCATCACTTCATCGAGCTCGCGCGGGTTCATCCAGCCCATGGCCGTGATGAGATCCTCACCCACCAGCGGGTCGCCATGTTCGTCTGACTTGTAACAGAATTCAATTACCGACCGGGGCAGGGGGGTCCCTTCCTCGATCCCGAGCCGCTTGGAGAGCGACCCCGCCGCAATATTGCGCACGATGACCTCGATCGGAATGATATCAACCCGCTTGACCAGTTGTTCGCGCATGTTGAGCCGGCGAATGAAGTGGGTCGGAATCCCCACATTGCCGAGAAGCGTCATGACATGCTCGGAGATCCGGTTGTTCAGCACGCCCTTGCCTTCGATGGTGCCCTTCTTCTGGGCGTTGAAAGCGGTGGCGTCGTCCTTGAAATACTGAACGAGCGTACCCGGTTCCGGTCCTTCATAGAGGATCTTGGCCTTGCCTTCATAGATCGGGCGACGGCGGGACATGCGCACGGACCTTTCTCTGTATTGGGATAGTTCGTAAATCATCAGCCATAGATGGTGCTTCGGGCGCCGCGAACATAGCTCATTCACCCGGCGGGCACAACGCCGGAAAGGACCCGAAAAGCCGGTTTTGGCGGCTCTCCTTAATCCTGTTGATTTGGTGCGCCCGAACGGGTACCTAAGAGGCAGGAATCGACATGGGAGTTGGTTTATGTCGCAGTTCGAAGAGCGCGAAAAAGGTTACGAGTCCAAGTTCGCCCATGATGAGGAACTGGCGTTCAAGGCGCAGGCGCGGCGCAACAAGTTGCTGGGGCTGTGGGCAGCCGAAAAAATGGGTCTGACCGGTGACGCCGCACAGGCCTATGCCAGGGAAGTGGTGAAGGCCGACTTCGAAGAAGCCGGCGACGAAGACGTGTTCCGCAAGATCCGCAAAGATTTTGATGAAAAGGGCGTTGATCAGTCCGATCACCAGATCCGCCGCGAGATGGAACGGCTTCTCGCCATCGCCAAGGAACAGATCTGGAACGAAGTGAAATAACGGCCAGCCTCCTGTTGGCGAGGCCAGGTCGGCAGGGAAAGGCGCCGGACATTGCCGGCGCTTTTTTCGTGATGTGATGACCCGGGGTCTTTCCGGTGGGTGCTCGAGAGAACCCGAAACGTCAGGCCGCCTGTTCGAACACCCGCCTGAAGATGGTGTCCACGTGTTTGGTGTGATAATCGAGGTTGAACAGCTCTTCGAGCTCGGTATCGGTGAGCTTTGCCGAAACTTCAGGGTCGCCTTTCAATTCCTCAAGAAAATCAGCACCTTCCTCCCAGACCTTCATGGCATTTCTCTGGACCAGGCGATAACTGTCTTCACGGCTGATCCCTTTCTGGGTGAGAGCCAACAACACCCGCTGGGAGTGTACCAGACCGCCCAGGCGATCCAGGTTGCGCCGCATATTCTCCGGGTAAACGACCAGATTGGCGATCACATTGGTCAGCCGCACGAGGGCGAAATCAAGGGTAACGGTGGCATCAGGGCCGATCATGCGCTCCACCGAAGAATGGGAAATATCACGCTCGTGCCATAAGGCCACGTTTTCCATGGCTGGAAAGGCGTAGCTGCGAACCATGCGGGCGAGGCCGGTGAGATTTTCGGTCAGCACCGGGTTGCGTTTGTGCGGCATGGCGGACGAGCCCTTCTGCCCCTTGGAAAAATATTCCTCCGCTTCCAGGACCTCTGTGCGCTGCAAATGACGGATTTCAACCGCCAGACGCTCAATTGAGCTCGCAATCACGGCGAGTGTTGCGAAATACATGGCGTGACGATCGCGCGGAATGACCTGGGTCGAAATGGGTTCGGGCTCCAACCCCATCGCCCTGGCCACATGTTCCTCGACCCGCGGGTCGATGTTGGCAAAGGTGCCGACCGCACCGGATATGGCAGCGGTAGCTACTTCCTTGCGAGCCGCGGCGAGCCGCTCCCGATTGCGCGAGAACTCGGCATAGGCCTGGGCCAGTTTGAGGCCAAAGGTGGTGGGTTCGGCATGGATCCCGTGGCTGCGACCGATACACACTGTATCCTTGTGTTCATAGGCCCGTTTCTTGAGCGCTTCCAGCAAGGCGTCAAGATCAGCGAGCAGAATATCCGCGGCCTTGACAAGCTGAACATTGAAACAGGTATCCAGCACATCGGACGACGTCATGCCCTGGTGGACGAACCGGGCTTCCGGACCCACATGTTCGGCCAGGCTGGTGAGGAACGCGATAACGTCGTGTTTGACCTCGCGTTCGATTTCGTCGATCCGCTCCACATCGAAGCCACCGCGCTCCCACACGGCCTGGGCCGCTTCCTTCGGGATCACGCCCAGTTCCGCCTGCGCATCACAGGCATGGGCCTCGATCTCGAACCAGATGCGGAACTTGGACTCTGGCTCCCAGATTTTGACCATCTCGGGACGGGAGTAACGGGGAATCATCGCTGCGAAGCCTCCTGACTGATTGTTGCGGATCGTCTAGCAGACCCGGCCCGGGGCCTCAAGAGATTCGATTCCGGCTGGCATGAAGCGCCGCGAAGTCACTCACAAAAAAACGAGAGCCGCTTGATAGCGGCTCTCGAATTCTGGTCTGCCTGGGCGAAATTACCGGCGGCGCCGCAGCCCGAGTGCAGCCAAACCAACCCCCAGCAGTAAAAGGGAAGCCGGTGCCGGAATGTCGCGACGGAACGGATCACCCTCACGCGTAATGTTGGTGGAATTCATGGTCGTCGTGCCGCCGGAAGGCTGCTGATAAACCAGATTGCCGCCGGTCCATTCAATCCAAAGGGAATCAAACAGCCGGGCATCGTCGGCAACCGTAAATCCGAACACCAGAGGATCAAACTCCGACGCACCAACATTGACCGGGTTGGTCCCATTGTAGAACGCAACGATATTGCCAGCACCGCTGGTAAATCCGCCAATCAGGTCACCAGGGCCCGTGATCAGAACCGAACCGGCTCCCGGGTTTGCGCCCTCGCGGTTGTCAAATCCCCACAGCCCGAGGAAATTGCCATTGTCCAGGGCATAAACCTGCTGTGTCCCGCCGCCTTCAACCCGCAGACCAATGATGGCCGCCGCTCTCGCATCGCTCACGACAAGTGTCATCGCGATCAACGCCACGAAACTACCCGCCAGTTTTGTTGTCCATGTCACTTTCATCACGTCATGCTCCTTTTGCTCTTCCGCAATCCTTCGTTGGAAGCCTGAAATCACAATTCGTCTGTACGCAAAATCCATGCCGATTTGATATATTATTATATCTTAATGGGTTAGACCAAATTCGGTTTAGTTAGAAGCGTATCCTGCGTTTTTAAAGAAGTTCATGCAT
>RFJA01000186.1 GCA_003695065.1 Alphaproteobacteria bacterium | reverse complement strand
GCCGTCCACTTCTGTGAGCGGGCCTGCCTTGTCGGTGACGGTAGGGGTGGCGACGACCGGGGCCACAGATCCCGCCTCTTGCGGTCCGACCGGAATAAATCCGAGGACAGCCAGAATGTCACGAACGATCGCGGGTTCAACGGGCGTCTCGCCGATTTGCGGTCGGATCTGCTCGCCACTGGCGAGCGCCTTGGTCCACGCCTTGGGCAACTTGATTTCGCCGGTATGGGCGGCCTCCAGAATCTGCTCCCGAATGGTCTGCGTGAGGCCCGGATCCATCACAAGGGGATTGATAGCGCCGCTGCCGTGCCCGGTGACTCCCGGGAGATCGCCGGAATCGCCCTGAAGTCGGGCCGTGCCTTTCCGGGCCGCGGCAGAGAGTTCGGTCGGCAGATTCGCAGGCACAAAGGTCAGCGCCACAGACGACGCGGTGGTCAGTATGCCGGCGCGCCGGCCGGAGACGGCACCAGGGTCGGCACCCAGCAGGGTGGCCAGTTCAGACCCGAATGAAGGGCCGCTGGCGGTGTTGGCGGTTGCGCCCGGCAGGCCGGTCAGCGCATTGTCGGTCGACACGGTCTGTGCGCCACCGCTCAACACCAGGCCCAGGTTGTTCCAAATCGGATGCATGGTCTGCCTCACAAATTCTGGCTGTCCACTCACAAGCAAGACCCGGGCCAAATCACGGGAATCAAATAACCATCGGATAAACAAGAAAAAACTCAGATGTCGGCGGATCGGCCCGACGGTCAAACTTGCCGTCTGGGGCATTTTCTGCCGGATCATTCTTGCGCCTGGGGCAGGGGAGCGATCGCCACTTTAATTTCTCTATGGCTTCTGTGGCGGAGCGACTTTGCGGGGCGGCGCGCTTTCCGCTCCGGTGGGGCGTTCAGGAATTTGGCCCCGTCCTTGCATGGTAAGGCTTGCGAGAGAACGCGTTTCACGTCGTCGGTGTCCGAAAGGAAATGACGAGAAGATGAAAAAGACCAAGAAAGTCATAGCTTTATATGGCGTTTTCCGGTCCGGGGAACGGCGCCTCTGCGGCCCGCCCCGTGGAAAACTTTGCCCCGGGCCCAGCCTTTTCCGGGCGAAAGGGGAAAGAACTGCCGGTCCCATCGGCATTGCGTTTCGCGTCCCATGGTCTGCGCTAACCAGGAAAGGCAATTAAGATGTCTTTGAACGGTGTCCTACAGACTGCACTGACCGGACTGTTCACCAATCAGTCGGCCCTGCGCACCACGTCCTCGAATATCGCCAATGTCAACACACCGGGCTATGCCCGCCAGGTGGTTCGGCAGGAACCGATTATCGCCGGGTCGACGCCGGCAGGCGTCAAACTCGCTGACGTGGAGCGGATTGTAGACCGCTTTCTGGAGGCGTCCGCGTTGTCATCGGGCGCAGACGCCAGCCGTTATAGCATTGAGCGGCGGTTCCATGATCGCATCCAGGCGCTTCTGGGTCGCCCGGACCAGAACAATTCCTTGTCGGGACGTCTTGATACCCTGTTCCAGAAACTGGGGGCAGTGGCCCAGGATCCGACCAAGCTGGTATTGCGACAAGACGCGCTGTCCAGCATTCAGGATTTCGCCAACGAGATTTCACGTCTTGCCAGTGAAGTGCAGCGCCTGCGCGCTGACGCCAGCAACCAGATCAGTGAGCGCATCAGCAATATCAACAAGACCATCGAGCGCATTGACTCGCTTAACGGCGTGATCATTCAGGAAAATGTTGCCGGCCGCCAGACCGGCGCGCTTGAAGAACAGCGTGCGCAGGCCCTGACGGCGCTGTCCGAGATGATCGATATCCGGGTCCACCAGCAGGGCGACGGATCGGTCCATGTCACTACCGAGGACGGTACCGTTCTGCTGGGTGGGGCCCGGGTCGAATTGCGCTACAGTGCGCCTGCTCTGGTTACGTCGGAGACCCGCTTCTCGCCCATTACGGCGCACAATGTCGATCCAACGTCCGGGGCGATTGACCCCAACGGGAAGCCGATTGATGCAACCATCCAGGCGGGTGAGCTTAAAGGGCTGTTGACACTGCGCGACGAAACCCTGCCCGACATGGCGCGGGAACTCGGCAATCTGGGCGCCATGGTGATGGATGCGATCAACGCCGTTCACAACGACAATGCCGCGTTCCCGGCGCCCAATACACTGACCGGGCGCAATACAGGGCTTCTTTCCACCGATCTTCATGGTTTTACCGGCAACGCGGCTTTTGCCGTGACCGATGCTTCCGGTGCGGTGGTCGCGCGCGCCGATATTGACTTCGACGCGCTGGCGCCGGGCACGACCATTGGCGGGGTCGTTGCGGCGATCAATGCCTCGCTCGGCGGCGCCGGTACGGTCAGTCTGAGCAACGGGGTATTGAGTTTTGCCGCGACCGATCCGACCCATGGCGTCTTGGTGGCCCAGGACCCTGCCGACCCGTCTAGCCGGGGCGGACGCAGCTTCTCACAATTTTTCGGCCTCAATGACCTTCTCGAGGCCCAGGTTCCCGGCACCTATGACACCGGTTTTGCGGGGACCGACAACCATGGCTTCACGCCGGGAGGCACCGTCAGCTTCGAAGTGGTGGGGGCCGACAATCAGGTGGTTGCCAGCTACACCCACACCATTGCGGCGGGTGACTTTAACGCCATCCTCGCCGATCTGAACGGCGCCGGGGCCCTGGGCACCTATTTCACCTTTGCGCTGGATGGGAACGGTGCGCTTCAGGTGACGCCCAAGCCGGGGTTCGACAAGCTCTCGATCCATGTGAAATCGGACTCCACGGCCCGCGGCGGCAGCGCCATGACCTTCTCGAAGCTGTTTGGCGTGGGCGAGCGCTATCTTGCCGATGCTGCGGTGGATATGCAGGTGCGCAAGGTTGTTGCCGACAATCCGGAGCAACTGGCGCTTGGCATATTCGACTATGGCGCCGCGGTTGGGCAACTGGCGTTGGCTGCCGGTGACAACGAAGGAGGGCAGGCGCTGCACGCGTTGGAACTGGCGCTCCAGTCCTTTGATGCCACGGGTAAGCTAGGCGCGTTCAACGGGACACTGGCCCAGTATGGCGCGGCCATCCTTGCCAACATGGGTCTGGTGGCGGAGCAGGTCACAAGCCGCGAGACGGACAGCATGGCGCTTGCCCAGGAAATCTCGCGGCGGCGCGCCGATGTGTCCGGCGTGAACATTGATGAGGAGCTGTCCAACATGGTGATCTACCAGAACGCCTACAACGCGTCAGCCCGCATCATCAGCACGGTTCGCGAGCTCTACGATACGTTGCTCACCTTGGTTTGACGGAGAAGGACAATGACGAGGGTTTCGAGCTTTGGCCACAATCAGGTCATGCTTTCCCAGCTACTGGAGAACCAGAGCCGCCTGTTCGATGGCCAGAAACAGATCAACACCGGCAAGAAGACCGACGAATTTCGGGGACTGACGCGGGAAGCGGAAACGCTTCTGGGCGCCAAATCCCTGAAAACCCGGACCGAGACCTATCTGAACACGATCGCGGACGTGAAGCGCAAGCTCGACACCAACAATGTCTACCTTGAAACCATTCGCAGCGCCGGGGAAGACCTGCGCCAGGTGGTCATCGAAACCCTTGGGCAGGATCAGGCGCTGGCCTTTTCGGAGTCGTTGGAACAGGCCGTGGCCACTGCGTTGACAGCGCTCAACGCCCAGGTGGGCGGGGTTTACATCTTCGCCGGACAACGCACAGACACAAAGCCCGTTGACGCTGACACGCTGGCCGATCTGGTCGCTGCTCCAAGCGCGGCGAGCCTGTTTCAGAACGACACCAATCATCTCAAGGCCCGGGTCAATGACAATGTTGAGATCCGGCACGGTGTGCTGGCGAGCGAAGTGGCCCAGGACCTGCTGACTTCGCTGAAGGCAATTGCCGATTTCGACGCCGGCGCCGGCGGTCCTCTGGATGGTCCGCTGACCGCTGCGCAGCGCACCTTCCTCGAAGGAGAAATGGCCAATCTCACGGCCGCGGTGGACAAGGTGCAGTCGTTCGTCGCCCAGAATGGTCTGCGTCAGCAACGTGCTGACAGCATCGAGCAAGAATTGCTGGGGACCAGCGACTTCCTCGACGTGTTCATTTCGGACATCGAAGATGTGGACCTGGCCAAGGCGATCACCAAGGTGAACAGCGACCAGGCGGCGCTGGAAGCGTCCTACCGGATAGTGTCCCAGTTGTCCCGGCTGTCGATTCTCGATTTCCTGTAGAACTCTGGTGGCCGGCGCTTGCCTGTGCGTGCGAATTCCCTATATTCGCCCCATGAGCAACGCAGGTGCGATACAGCATTCTCCGACCAATGCGCTCGGTTTCGACCGCGCGCCCGCTGACACGCGCGTGGTGGTCGCCATGTCGGGCGGGGTGGACAGTTCGGTCACGGCGGCCCTTCTCAAAGAACAGGGCTTCGATGTGGTCGGGATTACGCTCCAGCTCTACGATCACGGCGCCGCCATCGCGAAGAAAGGGGCTTGTTGTGCCGGGCAGGATATCCATGACGCGCGCCGTGTCGCGGAGCGTATCGGCATACCCCACTATGTGCTCGATTACGAAAGTCGGTTCCGTGAGCAGGTGATCGAGGATTTTGCCGACAGCTACATTCGGGGGGAAACGCCGATCCCCTGTGTGCGCTGCAATCAGACCGTCAAGTTCACCGATCTTCTGGCCACCGCCCGTGATCTGGGGGCCGATTGTCTGGCCACCGGTCATTATGTGCGCCGGATTGTGGGAGCGGGTGGACCCGAGCTTCATGTTGGCGAGGATCCGGGCAAGGATCAGAGCTATTTCCTGTTCGCCACGACTCCGGCGCAGCTTGATTTTTTGCGCTTCCCGCTGGGCGAGCTCACCAAGGACGAGACCCGGGCTCTGGCCGGGCGGTTTGCGCTTCCCGTGGCGGCCAAGCCGGACAGTCAGGACATTTGCTTTGTCCCTGAAGGGAAATACGTGAACGTGATCGAACGATTGCGCCCCGGCGCGGCCGAGCCCGGCGACATTGTCCATGTGGACGGGCGCGTCCTGGGTCGCCATGACGGGATCATTCATTACACCATTGGTCAACGCCGCGGCCTCGGCATCGGGGTGGGCGAGCCGCTCTATGTGGTCCGGCTTGATCCGGCCAGCCGTCAGGTGATCGTTGGCCCGGAAGAAGCGATCCGGGTCAAGAGCATTGTCCTCGACGACCTGAACTGGCTTGGTC
>RFJA01000185.1 GCA_003695065.1 Alphaproteobacteria bacterium | reverse complement strand
TTGATATTCACTTCAATCAGATCGGTCCACCGGTTGGTCGGGGCGAATTCTTCAAGATAAATGGCCGCAAGTACACCCACCGGGAACGCCACCACAAGCGTGACCAGCAAGGTGAAAAACGATCCTACTGCCGCCCCCCAGATACCGGCGAGCTCGGGCTCGCGGGAGTCTCCGGACGTGAAAAAATGCCAGTTAAACCCGGTCCTCACACGATCATCCTGCTGCAAGGCCCTGATCCAGCCAAGCTCATTGTCCTTGATGCGTCGCTCCGACTCGGGCAGATCGGCCGAAATCCGACCTTTCATAAACATGTCAACATCGTCCGAAGCGGTCAGCCACACTTCCGCGGTGCGACCAACCAGGCTTGGGTCCCTGTCCACCATTTCGCGAAGCTGGATGCCCGCCCCGGGGCTTACGATGTTCGTCAGACTGCGGACCTCCCGACGCGACCTGACCTCGGGAAACAGGGCCATCAGACTTTTGCGGTACATGGCGGCAAAATCGGCCCGACGCAGCGCGGCGGCCCGCTCCTCTCCGGCCAGTTGCTCAATGTTTTCAAGGGCCGGGTCATCGAAGGTGACAGGCAGACGAATTTCGGTCTGCAGAAATCCGGTGATGCCCTGGGAAATAATGGTGGTCAGAAGGATGACCAAAGCGGCGATCGCAACAATGATTGCAGACAATCCCATGAGCCGGAAGCGCCACTCGGCCGCGTAACGTTTGCGGATCCGACGCTTCATTTCCGGTGAGTCCCAGTGGGAGCGGTTGACGTTCTGAGCAATGTTACTCATAGGTTTCCCGATATTTTCTGACCACGCCAAGGGCGATGACATTGAGCCCCAGTGTGACGACAAACAGCACCAGACCAAGGGCAAACGCCGACAGGGTCTTGGCGCTGTCGAACTCCTGGTCACCGGTCAGCAGGGCGACGATCTGTGCGGTGACGGTGGTCACGGCATCAAGGGGGTTGGCCGTGAGGTTGGCAGCAAGCCCGGCTGCCATGACGACGATCATGGTCTCGCCCACGGCGCGTGAGACGGCGAGCAGGAACGCACCGACCACACCGGGAAGGGCTGCTGGTATCACCACCTTGCGGATGGTTTCGGACTTGGTGGCGCCAAGCGCGAAAGATCCGTCCCGCATGGCGCGGGGCACTGCGGTGATGGCATCATCGGAAAGCGACGAGACGAACGGAATGATCATGATTCCCATCACCACCCCGGCAGCCAGTGCGCTTTCGGAGGCCACATCAAGGCCAAGGCTTTCGCCAAACTCACGAAAGAACGGAGCAACCACCAGCGCCGCGAAAAAGCCATACACCACGGTGGGAATACCGGCCAAAATCTCCAGGACCGGTTTGGCGATCTTGCGCAACCGTGGCCCCGCATACTGGGTCATATAGACCGCGGACATGAGACCGATTGGTACTGCAACCAGCATGGCCACCAGGGTGATCAGCAGGGTCCCGGCGAACAGCGGCACCGCCCCGAACGCGCCGGAGCTGCCGACCTGATCGGCGCGCAGGGCGGTCTGAGGGCTCCAGTTGAGACCGAACAGGAACTCGGAAACCGGCACACGCTCAAAGAACCGCAGCGATTCGAAAACCAGCGAGAGAACAATGCCAACCGTGGTGAGGACGGCGATGGCTGAGGACGCGATCAGCACCACGCGCACCACCCGTTCTACCTTGGGGCGCGCCCGAAAATCCGGCGTAATGACACGCAGGGCGAGAAGTGTTCCGCCGGCGCCCAGGGCGAGTGAGAGAACAGCCGCCGCCAACAACCCCTTTGCATGAAGGGCGCCATAGAGCCGACCGGCCTCAATGAGAACCGGCTCACGCTGCCTCGAGATGGCGTCACCGGATGCTATGTTCTTGATGTCATTGAGAAGCAGGCGAACCTCTCCCGGAGATAGCCCGGAGAGATCAGTGGGCAGCCTGCCGAGAATCAGCCGATCAATAATCGCCGGTCCGATCGCCAGCCACAGGGTGATGATTACCAGCGCCGGCAACAGGCAGAAGACAACGGCGAACCAGCCATAATAGGAGGGAAGAGAGTGCAGTTTGCGCGCGTCTCCCGAAGCGGTGCGCATGGCCCGCCCCCGGCCGAGCGCATAGGCCGTAACGGTCAGAGCCAGAAGAAGAATGAAATAAAGCCCTAGCGACATGGTATGCTCGCAAAGAGTGATGCGACGGCGGGATTAGCCCGCCGTCGCTTTCTTTTAGCATGACTGAACCGTTGGTCCACGACTGATTACTTCAGTTCGAGATTGGTCAGGTTCCTGACGGCTTCCGCATATTTGGCGCGTTCCGTTTCCGGCATGGGGATCAGACCTTTGTCGGTCAGATATCCGTAATCACCCCACGCTCTTTCACTCGTGAATTCCGCCAGATATTCGCGAATTCCCGGAACCGCATCCACATGGGCCTTCTTGACATAGAAGTACAAGGAGCGGGACACCGGATAGGCACCTTGTGCGATGTTCTCAAATGTCGGTTCCTGGCCGTCAATAAGGCTGCCCTGAACCTTGTCCGCGTTCTGGTCGAGGAAGCTGAAACCGAAGACTCCGAAGGCATCCGGATTGGCTTCCAGCTTCTGGACGATCAGGTTGTCGTTTTCACCCGCCTCGACGTAGGCACCGTCTTCCCGGATCGAGTGGCAGATCGCCTTGTAGGCTTTCTTGTCGGTCTTTTTCAGGGCCTTGATGGCGGGAAAGGTCTTGCAGCCGCCTTCCATGGCAAGTTCCACGAAGGCATCACGGGTGCCGGACGTGGGCGGGGGCCCCAGAACCTCGATTTTTTTGTTGGGAAGGGAG
>RFJA01000184.1 GCA_003695065.1 Alphaproteobacteria bacterium | reverse complement strand
GGTCAGCAGCGCCGTCAGCATGAACCCGACCAGCCCCATGTCGTGGTAGAACGGCAGCCACGACACGCAGCGATCGTCATCGCCTACCTGCAGACCGTAGCGGGCGATGGCATGGCAGTTGGCCATCAGAGTGCGCTGGGCAATGGCGATACCCTGCGGGTGCCGGGTGCTGCCGGAGGAATACTGGAGGTAGCACAGATCGTCGCGGCCGAAGGGGCGCAGGTCGGCCTTGCCTCCGGGCAGGGCGCGGATGTCGTCCGGACCGCCGAGCACGATCATGTCGCGACCGCGCGCGGCCTCTTCGAGGTAGGGGACGAGTTCCGCCGGCGCCATGGCGGCCTGCGCGCCGCAGCTCGCGATCTGACGCCGCAGCCCGGCAACATAGGCCTCGCGCCCCCCGATGACTGTCGGGATTGCCACCGGGACGGGGATGATGCCGGCGTACTGACAGGCCAGGAAGGCGATAACGAAATTCGGGTCCGTCTCGGCCAGAAGAACCATGCGGGCGCCGGCCGGCACCCCGGCCTGAACCAGCCCCCGGGCCATGGCGACCGCCTCCGCCCGCAACTGCGCGTAGGGAAGCGCCGCGCGCAGTGCGCCGCGGCCACTGAAGAAGTTGAGGCCCGTGTCCCCCCGCGCGGCATAGTCGAGACCTTCGGCCAGGGTCTCGAAATCGGCCAGGCGCCGGGGCAGGCGGGGATTGCGGGTGGGTGTATGCGTCATGGCTCCGTCCAAGCCGGCCCAGCATGCGGCATCCTTGCGGATGGCCGCCGCCTCTTCCGTGTTCCCGGTTCGGTCGACGGCCGCAGGCCGCCGCACGGCCCGGCGCGAGGGCCGCGGGCAGGCCCGTTGCCGCCGCCCGAGTACGGGCGATACCGCAATCCCGGGGCGCGTGCAAGACGGGCCGACGCCAACGCGAATGCCGCCCGCCGCACAGGACACGCAAGGAAGCGGGCGGCGAGGCCCAAGCTCGGACCCTGATCGAGGTGGTACCGGCCTCGGCATCGGGCACATCCGGCCTTTGCTTCCCACAGCTCTCGGCTGCCGGAGGAAGGCGGCATCGGCACCGAAGACACCGGGCAAGGCCCCGGGCGCCGCGGTGGCGGCCCGGTCCATGGCCTTCGAGCCGGCTCGCGGTGGACCACATGCTCCAGAAGTCATGGACGAACTTGTGCCGGTCGATCACGCTGGCAATAATCGACCCGCAATGAAGCTCGACAGGTAGCCGTTATCCTCGGACGCACGCCCTGTCGGCAAGGCGCCACTCACCGATGGCGGCTGCGCGTTCCGTGGTACTGGCATTCATGCTTACATGCTTACGAGATTTATTGCGACCTCAACGGCATCGGGTACCCCGAACCCACGCGATCCCATATTTGCAACGTTTCGGCACCCCCGAAACAGAGTGTCCGCCTGCTCCTGAAGGAGTATGAAGGCCGGCTCCTCGAGACAAACCGAAGAGGGCACCTAACCATCTGAAGGAGAAATGAATTCGGAAGAAGAATACCTCATCTGGAACAACCTCAATTGAAAAATGCCGTCGCCGAACCGGGTTGCAAGGCATGCCGCTGCGATCGTGCAAAGACATGTTCTTTGCTTTTCGGAATGGAACAAAACAACCACTTATGTATCCGGAGAAAGAAACGTGTTCGGAATCCCTGCTGACAAGACCGCCTTGTTGCCATGTCCGAAAATCTGAAATAAATACATGACACGACTGCGCGCATGGATACCGACCGACTACCGGGCAAGAGTCTGAGCTGATACAAGGTCCACGTGCGCAGGTCTTGCAAATATTTCTTCAGGCACCCGACCGACACAATGCCCCAGGCTCCAAGCTGCGGGCCGCGTTTAGACACGCCTTCAACATAAAAGGGCGATCCGGGACTCTCCGATGTCGACTGTCATACGCCGATTGAATCCGTTCGCAGGAATGATCCCCGGCACGGGTAGAACCGTCGCTTCGCTCACCAATCTGAACACCTCCGAAAGAGATCTTCTTTCATTCGGTGCGGGCCTGGTCGTTCTTCTTGCAATATATTTCGTACTTTACGGCGCTCTCCTAGTGGCGAGCGACTTTGTGCCGTACGTCTTCGACAATAACGAGTCCTTTTCGAATCTCAATCACGCACGCAACCTGATTACGTTCGGTGTGGCCAAGAGCATCGGGCTTGCCGACGAGGCGGTAAGTCCCTTTGCTGCCGCACACCCCGTCGTTCACACTCATCAGGGAAACTGGCCGCGATTGTTTTCGTCCACCCTCTATATTTTAGGGGCGCGTACGATCGAGACACAGATCACCTTGACGACGTTTACGATCGGGCTGGGCGCAGTGGCGATGGCGTACGTTTTCTTCACGCGCCTGGTGAGCCCGATTTTCGCTCTGATCGCCGGGCTCGTTTTGATCACCGACTACATATTTTTCGCGCAATGGCAGGTAAACACGTACCGCGTCTGGATTCCTTTTTTCATTTTCTCCAGCCTCCTGTGTGCCCACGGACTGACCGGACAGAGGTTCAGGAGCTGGCTGTTTCTGACCTATGTCAACGCCAGCGCTCTCTTCTATTACGAGTTCGTCTTCGTTGCCTTCACGGCCGTGATGACTGGCCTGTATATCGGCTGGCAATTGCGCAACGATCGGCGCCGATTGCTTGCCGGGTGGTCTGCACTTGGGTTTGGCGCAATTACTGGGCTTGGCATTCTGACGCTTCAGCTTGTCGCTTATCTCGGCTGGCAGGATTTTCTCACCGATGCCAGGTTGACATTCTTTGCACGCAATGCGGGCGGCGATCTGACCGCAACAATGCGCATGCTTAAAAATTTTTACAGCGAACGGAACATCGCCTTCTTCTTCAACCTTGGCACCGGAGATGACACTGGAACCTGGACAGCCTTCTGGAATTCGTTTACGGCGTATCAGTTCGAGGTCCTGACCCCCTTTATCGTCGTCATTGTTTTCATGGCCGTTACAGGGGCGATCTTGCGCCGCCTATGCACGGCAGTTTCATGCCGCCTCAAGGCATGGTCTCTGCCCCAACATGCCATGCCGCTCGCACGGATCTTTGCGATATTTGCGGCGTTTTTGTTCCTGACCGAGATCTGGCTTGACACCTCTATTCTCGGGCGCTGGCAGGCGAACGGCCTCTGGGGTGCCGAGCACCCATTCGCCATCGTTTTATCGATCGTGCTGGTGGTTCTTGCCGCGATCGCTTTTCTCTTTCTCACCTTCCGCCTGGCGCCTGCACCTTCGGTGGCATCGGTCGTGCGGCTGGGGTCCGTTGGTACGTTTCTCATCCTGTCGACGCTATGGATCTCGGCGCAACCCGGGCTCTATCACGCCAGTCGGGAGCCTCTATGGGGCGTTGCCTTGCTGCCACCTCTGGGGCTCTGGATCGACCGTATCGCGGTGCTTTGCATCGCAACGGCCTGGATCGTGGCTCTGTTGTTGCCGGAGCCCGAGAAATCGGCAAACGCGGATCGCCGCCTGGGCAGCCTGATCCCTTTCTTCGTTTGCGGGCTTGTCGCCTATGCCATAGCGTACCGGTTTGCGCCCGGCTACATCTACACGGGGTATCTTTATCGCGGCGAGACGTTCCTGGTCGCCCATCTCGATGCTGCCGTGGCAGTGGGTTTCTATCTTACAGGTACACTGGCATGGGAGTTTCTTGTCCGTACGCGTCGATTGGCACCGGTTGCGGCAATCGGTGGCGTGGCCCGATCTGCCCATCGGCTCATGCGGATCACGACCCTGACAAGCGGCATCGTGCTGATAGTCGTCATCGGGCAATGGGGATATGTGCAAGGTCGTTATATGCAGCTCATGCCTCCCGATCAATTTGCATTCGCCGCCCGGTTAACAGAGCCGCCGCTCAAAGGCAAAAGCGTGGTGACGAATGCATACGCGGTTCCGTTTGCCTGGCTCAGCGAAAGCTGGGGCTACATGGATCCGTTCGGATTGTTCTTCGATCGCGTGCGTGAGACGGAAACAGGATTCGTCGCGGTACACGATACGCGCTATCTCTGGTTTGCTGACCGGAACGTGAACCCGGCATACGAGCGACCAGACCTGTTCGTATGTTTCTACAATATCAGCTTCGACACCGTCGCCGCACGCCTGGCCAATCGGAAACAGAGAAACGACTGCCTCGATTCACCTCTCGTCAAAAGAGCTCTGTCGGATTCCTGGCGACCTTTTCGTCATCGCATTGTGGCCCGCGACTCACGCGATGCGGCGAACTGGGCGATTGTGGCTCTTGATTGGATGACACCGCCTTATCTCAAGCCGCTCAACATGGACGATGTGGTAAAAAACCCGCCGCGTGTGCGAATCGGGATCACGAGACTCGACGACGGCTATCAAATCCATGCCTTCTATGTCTATGCGCACCAGGAAGGAGAACCGGAAGGGGATACGCGCATACGCCTCTAT
>RFJA01000183.1 GCA_003695065.1 Alphaproteobacteria bacterium | reverse complement strand
GGGCTATTTCGCCCAGCACCAGGTGGATGAACTGAACGAGGATGGCACAGCCTACAGCCATATGGCGGAACTGATGCCCGACGCCAAAGAGGCCGCCATTCGCGCCCGGCTTGGCCCGATCGGATTTGAAGGCGACAAGGCATTGACCCGGGTCTCCGCCCTGTCGGGTGGAGAGAAGGCGCGGCTGACGCTGGCCCTGATCGCGGCCACCGACCCCGCGGTTCTGGTGCTCGACGAGCCCACCAACCATCTCGATATAGACAGCCGCGAAGCGCTCATTCAGGCGCTCAACGCATATGACGGTGCGGTGATCGTGATCAGCCACGACCGCCATTTTCTCGAAGCTACGGTTGACCGGTTGTGGCTGGTGGCCGATGGCACCGTGACACCGTTTGACGGCGATCTTGAAGACTATGAGAAGCTGGTCCTGGCAGAAAGCCGGAACGGAAACGCCAAAGTGAAAAAGGGCCCATCACGCACTCATGCGGACGACCGCCGCCGCGCTGCCGACGTACGCGCGCGGCTTGCCCCCCTGAAGCAGGAGGCCGAGGCCGCGGAGCGGCTGGTGGTGGAGCTGGAGCGGGAACGCGCGCGGATTACCAAAGCTCTTTCCAGCCCGCTGCTTTATGAGAACACCGACGATGCGAAACGAAAACTTGCGGCTCTGACCGAAATGGAAGGGCGTCTGGCGCAGCGCGTTGAGGACGCGGAAGCCGAATGGCTTGCCGCCCAGGAACGCTATGACGCGGCGCTTGCCGAATCCGGCGCCAGTGCCTAATCAATGTCCTCCACTGCGCCCTGCGGCGCGCCATGGACCCGGGCTGCCAGGGCGGCATTGAGGAAATCATCAAGGTCGCCATTCAACACATTGTCCGGCTGGGTCGATTCAACACCGGTGCGCAGGTCCTTGACCATCTGGTACGGTTGCAGCACATAGGACCGGATCTGATGGCCCCAGCCGATGTTAGTCTTGCTGGCCATTTCGGCCGCTGCAGCCTCTTCCTTCTTTTGCAGCTCCAGCTCGTAAAGCCGGGCTTTCAGCATCTTCATGGCCGTGGCCCGGTTCTTGTGCTGGGATCGTTCGTTCTGGCACTGCACGACGATCCCGGTGGGCAAGTGGGTGATGCGGACCGCGCTGTCTGTGGTGTTGACGTGCTGGCCGCCGGCGCCGGACGCCCGATAGGTGTCCACTTTCAGGTCCTTGTCCAGGATGTCGATTTCGATGTTGTCATCGACCACCGGATAGACCCAGACGCTCGCAAAGCTGGTGTGGCGACGCGCGTTCGAATCAAAGGGCGAGATACGAACCAGGCGATGGACGCCGCTTTCGGTCTTTAGCCACCCGTATGCATTATGCCCCTTGACCTGGATGGTGGCGGACTTGATGCCGGCTTCCTCGCCCGCATGCTCTTCGATGTACTCGACCTTGTAGCCATGCTGTTCGGCCCAACGCACATACATCCTGAGCAGCATTTCCGACCAGTCCTGGCTTTCGGTCCCGCCGGCACCGGCGTGAACTTCAAGATAGGCGTCGTTTGCGTCGGCCTCACCCGACAGCAGGCTTTCCACTTCAAGCGCCGACGCCCGGCGCGCCAGAGCGGTCAGGCCTTCCTCCGCTTCGGTCACCAGTTCGGCGTCGCCTTCCGCCTCGGCAAGCGCGATCATCTCGACCGCGTCGTCAAGTTCCTGTTCGATCTCCCGGCAGGTGGAAATGGCAATGTCAAGCCGGGTGCGCTCCTGCATCAGTTTCTGGGCCTGTCCGGGATCATCCCAAAGCTGGGGATCCTCGGCCAGCGCATTGAGCTCGTCGAGCCTGTCTAACGCGCTGTCCCAGTCAAAGATGCCTCCTCAGCAGCGCCAGAGACTGCTTGATTTTGTCGACCGTTGTCTGAACTTCCGCTCGCATGACCCGACTCATTGTGCTGAACATCGGCCGCTGTGATACACGATCTGGAAATAGATGCAAAGGGCCTCGATCAGTCGTCAATAAAGCCCGCCGGTGCCCACCTTCAATTTGGTTCCGGTGTCGGCCAGACTGTCCGGTCCATCAAGGACAGCCTGGGTTTCCGCGGTCGGCTCGGTGCCCGGAATGAAGGCTTCCAGAATGGTCTTGCCGTTGCCGGTGTCCGACGGCAGGCCGGTCCTGGCATCGACCCGCACCAGGTTCACCCCCGGCGGGATGCGGAACGGTGTCCCGGGTTTGCCGGCCAGCGCCTGTTCCATTATCGTCTTGAAGATGGGGGCGGCGGCGGTCGCCCCCTGCTCCCTCGCCCCCAATGTGCGGGGCTGGTCGAAGCCCACATAGACGCCGACGACGAGATCCGGGGAGAAGCCGATGAACCAGGCGTCGTTACTGTCGTTGGTTGTTCCGGTCTTGCCGGCCAGTGGCTTGCCAATCTCGCGAATGCGCCGGCCGGTGCCTCGTTGAACCACGCCTTCCAGCATGGAGACCACCTGATAGGCGATCGCCGGATCAACGACCTGTTGGCGTGTATCGGGAATTTCGGGTTGGGGCTGGTGATCCCAGAAATCAACCACGCAATCTTTGCAGGGTCGCCTGTCGTGGCGATAGATGGTCCGCCCGCGCCGGTCCTGAATCCGGTCGATGAGTGTTGGCTCGATCTCCTTGCCGCCGTTCACCAGCATTCCGTAGGCTGCGGTCAGGCGCAACAGGGTGGTCTCGCCGGACCCCAGCGCATGGGCCAATGTGGGCGGCATATTGTCCTGGATATGGAAGCGTTCGGCATAATCGACGATCCGGTCCATACCGATGTACTGGGCGAGGCGCACCGTCATCAGATTGCGCGACTGTTCAAGCCCCAGGCGCAGAGTGCTCGGTCCGTAGAACTTGTCAGAATAGTTCGAAGGCTTCCACTTGCCCTGTCCCATGCCCTGGTCGATGACGAACGGAGCATCCAGAACCAGACTGGAGGGCGTAAATCCGGCGTCGAGCGCGGCGGCGTAGACAAACGGCTTGAACGCCGATCCGGGCTGGCGCATGGCCTGGGTCGCGCGGTTATATTCACTGATGTCGTAGGAAAACCCACCGACCATGGCGAGCACCCGGCCGGTATGCGGGTCCATGGCCACTACAGCACCACCCACGTCCGGGACCTGGCGGAGCGCAAAGGGGCGCCCACCGCCGTCGGTGGCCAGTTCTTCGACGGCGACTACGTCGCCCGGATCGAGCACCTCGTCCACCGATTGAACCGGGCCGCCCACTTTCTGCTCGGGCAGCCAGCGCCGCGCCCATTTTACGCCGTCCAGGCCAATCTCGCCGGTGGACCCGTTGGCAAGACCAATCCGGGCAAGCTGCTCCGACACATCGAGCACCACGGCGAGCTGCCATCCATCCATCCCAAGAGGAATGTCAAGACTGGAGAGCTTTTCGGCCCACCTTTCCGGATCCGCCATCACCTCGGCGCTGAACCGCGTAATCGGTCCGCGCCAGCCGTGCCGGCGATCGTACTCGATCAGGCCGGATCGCAAGGCCCGTTCGGTAATGGCCTGCAGACGCGGGTCAAGCGTGGTCCGCACCGACAACCCGGCCTCATAGAGCCCCTGCTCTCCATAGACCCGATAGAGTTCGCGCCGAACTTCCTCGGTGAAATAGTCGGCGCGGAAGATCTTGGTGCGCGTGCGCGGACGCGTCTCCAGCGGCTGGGCCTGGGCTTCCCGAACCTCGTCGTCGGTCAGGTAGCCGTCTTCTCCCATGCGACCCAGAACCCAGTTGCGCCGGGCAACGGCGGCAGCGTGCCTGCGCACCGGATGATAGTTGTTGGGCGCCTTCGGCAGGGCGGCAAGATAGGCCGCTTCGGCAAGCGTCAGCTCGTCCAGCGCCTTGTTGAAATAGTTGAGCGCCGCGGCCGCCACCCCGTATGAGCCATAACCCAGATAGATCTCATTCAGGTAGAGCTCCAGGATCTCGTCTTTGGTAAAGGCCCGCTCGATCCGGTAGGCGAGAATCGCTTCCTTGATCTTGCGGGTGAAACTCACCTCGCTTGATAACAGAAAATTCTTGGCGACCTGCTGGGTGATGGTGGATGCTCCCACCAGTCGCCGGCCGGTCACCACATTGCGCAGATTGGTGAGAACAGCGCGGGTGATGCCCACGTAGTCGAGACCACCATGGTCATAGAAGTTCTTGTCTTCGGCTGAGAGAAACGCCTGGATCACCGGTTTCGGAATCGCCCCGATTGGCACAAACAACCGCTTCTGGCGGGCATATTCCTCGATGAGACTGCCATCACCCGCATGAATACGGGTCACCACTGGCGGCTGGTAATCGGCAAGCTGGGTATAGTCAGGCAAAGAGCGGCCAAAGTGGTGCAACACGAGCACCAGCCCCACAAGCGCCACGATCCCGCCGATAATGGTGGCGGCAAGTATGCCGAGCACGATATTCAGCCGGCGGCTGACG